>CAYMXK010000274.1:0-6600 GCA_964393915.1 uncultured Prolixibacteraceae bacterium | reverse complement strand
ACATCAGAAACAAGGCGCTTTGCATTATCAATTTCCTGTTGGTAAGACTCATCAAAGAACGATTCACGCCTGGCCGCCTGCTGTGGCAAGTTACCTCCTGCGGATGGCAAATTGGAACGGGATGAAGGAACAGAAGTCATTTGCTGCACCTGTTCATAGTCAGCCTCTTCAATGACCGGATCTTCCTTCAGCATTTCAATAGGAATTTCAATGAAAATAGCCTCCTCAACCATTTCTCTTTTCAGATTCATTTCAGCCAGCAGGAAAATTCCAACCAGAAAAATATGAAAGGCCAGTGTTCCCATAACACCGTATATGTTTCGCTTGTATAAAATGATGATTCTCTTCATTCAGTGGCAAAAATAAGAATAAACACATTCCTTACGATTAAACTGCTAATGATATATCTATACCAAAAACCATGAAAAATCAAAGACTGATGATCGGCAATCAGAACCAATAATAAAAATTAACAGAATTTAACAAATTGAACGATAGGCATTTAACCAATTAAGTCTATTTTCAACCATGAATCAGAAGACAATATTTGGACATGTTCAATGGGGACCGGAAACACAACTATCTAAATGAGATTTAAAGTATTAGCATATAAATTCATACATATTTTGTTTTTTTTCGTACTGGTACTGATTTCGGCTGATCTGTATCCGCAGTCAACCGACCGCATCATTCTACCCGATCAAACTGAAGAAGACAAATCATCCATTTTTTATGATTCTTTAAAAGTCAAAGCAAGCAGAACCCCCCTCTCACGACTGATATATGATATAATTGTAACTGGATATTCTCCGGCATCAGATGTTGAATCTGATGCGATACGCTATTATTCACAGGCAGAAGGCAAAACTATCGGAAAAATCAGTTTCCTGAGATTGGATGTGTTCGGCCCAAGCCTTCAGGATACATCGAGAATAGCAAAATCCCTGATTGAGCGTTTGGGGAATAAACTTCATACACGTTCTGACCTAAACAACCTTCGGAAGAACCTGATTATAAAACCGGGAGAAAGTATTGACGCAGAAACATTGTATGAAAATGAGAGGATTTTCAGGACTTTACCAAGGATCAAAGATGCCCGCTTTATTATTATTCCTGATTCATTAGATGAAGACAGGGTAAACCTCCTGCTTATTACACAGGATCGCTTTTCGATCGGGGTTTCAGGTGTTGTGGAAGGATCAGCGGCCGCCAAAGGACAAATATACAACCGGAACTTCTTCGGACTTGGACACGAAGCATCAATAAGCATTGTTGGTCATTTAAACCGCAAACCTTACCTGGGCTTTGAATCTTTTTATAAGATCAATAACATAAATGGCAAATTTTTAAATTTCTCGGCCGGATATTACAATACATACCGAAGTGAGGGAGCTGTATTGCTCTTTGAAAAACCTTTTATAAGAACCATCGATAAATGGGGGTATGGAATTAATGCTTACACCTTCCGGCGCACAAATGAGCTTCCGGAGCTTATCCGGCCATTCCGTGAATCAGATTTAAGTTACAATCAGTTGAGCGGCTGGGGTGCACGGAATTTCCAGCTTGGACCAACAGAACATCCCCATTCCCAACTTACATTATCCATACAATATATTAACCGGCAATTCAACGACAGACCTCTCCCGCCTCAGGGTGAACTGCAATATTTTGCCAATTCAAGTCATTATCTGGCTGGTCTGACATGGTCTCAACGATCTTATATACCAGATAAACTAATTTACGGTTATGGAATTACTGAGGATATTCCCAAAGGTTTTAAAAATGAAATTGTTGTGGGTTTCGACAATAATGAGAACGGAGAACGCATTTACAGTCACATCTTTCTCTCAAATGGAAATTTCCTTCGCAAAAAACCCGGTTATCTTTACCTGTATGGAGGTGCCAGCACCTATTACAGTAATAATAAACAACATCAGTGATTAGTAGAAGTTGGACTTAATTAAATTTCAAGACTGCATGGAAATGGCAGAGCAAGGTTCAGACATTTTCTCAGAATTGATTATATGCGGGGAATAAACCGCTTCGAAATTGAAAATCTCTATTTTGAAAAGAACAATCTTATCAGAGGTTTTGAAAGCAGGCAGATTTTCGGCAAGGAAAGACTGAGTCTGAATCTTGAATCCGTTTACTTTCAACGACGCGACTTTTACCGGTTTAATATTGCATTCTTTACATTTATTGATCTTGGCATTCTTGGAGATGAACAACAACTGATTTTCAAAGAAAATTATTATGGTGGTTTGGGAGCAGGAATCAGATTGCACAATGAATCCCTGGTTCTGAAAACAATTCTTATCCGGTTGGCATTTTATCCAAGGCATCCGCAAGATGTTGGATTTTTAGGAATGCTCGTCACAGAACAAACCAGACAGAGCTTTTATAATTTTCAGCCGGGGCCGCCTACACCCCGGAAATTCGAGTAGCTGCTGTAAGACGGTATTGAACAAACATTGCGTTAACATTGACTCATATTTCAGTATATCAAACCCTTTTAGGATCAGATATGAAATAAAAGAATACCTTTGCGCCCTAATTTTTACAGACAATTCTTTTTAAATGATTCTATTCAATGAAACGGGGCTGACCCCAAATATGCTTAAGGCTATCGAAGAAATGGGTTTTGAAACCCCAACTCCTATCCAGGAAAAAACTATTCCACTGATTCTGAATGATCACACTGACATTGTTGCTCTTGCTCAAACAGGAACAGGTAAAACCGCAGCATTCGGATTACCCGTAATTCAACAAATATCCCTCGATAATAAGACAACCCAGGCTTTGGTGCTCTGTCCAACACGTGAATTGTGCCTTCAGATTACCAAAGATCTCAACAATTTTTCAAAATACCAGGGAAACATCAATATCTTAGCGGTATACGGTGGATCGTCCATTAACGATCAAATCAGACAACTTGAAAAAGGAGCCCATATCGTTGTGGCGACTCCCGGCCGTGCAGTTGACCTCATTAACAGAAAGAAGCTGAAGCTTAATACAATAAACTGGCTTGTCCTCGATGAGGCCGACGAAACGTTATCAATGGGTTTCAAGGATGACCTTGACACCATTTTATCCGGAACCCCGGAAGACAAACAGACTTTGCTTTTCTCCGCCACAATGCCCAAAGAGATTGCAAATATTGCCCGCAAGTATATGCACAAGCCGGTGGAAGTCTCAGTCGGAAAAACAAATCAGGGTGCCGAGAATGTCTCTCACGAATATTTCCTTGTACATGCACGTGACCGCTATGAAGCCCTAAAGCGCATAGCTGACGTAAATCCGAAAGTTTATGGAATTGTTTTCTGCCGCACACGCGCTGAAACCAAGGAAGTGGCCGACAACCTCATTCGCGATGGCTATAATGCAGACGCATTGCATGGTGATCTTTCGCAGGAAATGCGGGATATCGTTATGAACCGGTTTCGCAACCGCCGCCTCCAGCTTCTTGTAGCGACTGACGTGGCAGCACGCGGACTCGATGTGAATGACCTCACACATGTTATCAACTATAACCTGCCCGATGATCCGGAAATTTACATTCACCGCAGCGGAAGAACCGGCAGGGCTGGGAAAAAAGGTATTTCAATTTCAATTATCCATTTGAAAGAGAAAGGCAAGCTCAAAGACATTGAGCGTATGCTTAATAAAAAGATGGAGCTTAAACCAGTTCCAACCGGACGCGACATTTGCGAAAAACAGCTTTTTAACCTGGTTGACAAGGTTGAAAATGTAGAAGTGAATACCACAAATATTGAAGATTACCTGCAGGTTATCTATAAAAAACTGGAGTGGCTTGACCGTGAATCGTTAATCAAACATTTTGTATCGGTCGAATTTAACCGGTTCCTCGCAGCTTATGAGAATGCTCCTGATCTGAATGTGGATACCACCAAAACCAGTGACCGTAGTGGTGAAGGAAAAATGCGTGGTAAAAGATCGGAAAGAGATACCAAATGGGATCGCGAAACCGGCTTTGGAGGCAAAAACAACTTCGGACGCCGCAGAGATGTTACTTTCTCAAGAATGTTTATGAACATTGGAAAAAGTGACCGGATGGATAAACGCACAATTATTAACATGATCAACGAGACAATGCCGGGAAAATCGGTTGAGATCGGTGAAATTGAGGTATTGCGCAACTTTTCTTTCTTCGAAATTGACAGACGTTTCGAATTCGATGTGCAAAAAGCATTCAAGCAGGTTGAATTCAAAGGCAAAAGGATCGGATTAGAGGTTGCAAAACCCAAGTAAGGGTTAATCTCTATTCAAAGAGTGCAACAATCTCTTCTTTGGTTATTGCTTTAAACGGGTTGTTTGAATTTATAAATTTGTCAGCCAGTGCACTTTTCCGCTCTTTAAGTGACTGTATCTTTTCTTCAATGGTATTCGCCGTTATAAAACGGTATACGAATACATGTTTATCCTGACCAATACGGTGAGCCCGGCTGATCGCCTGAATTTCAGCGGCCGGATTCCACCAGGGATCTATAATAAACACATAATCAGCACGTGTCAGGTTTAATCCGACTCCTCCGGCTTTCAGAGAAATCAGAAAGATTCTTCTCTCTTCCTCATTCTGAAACTGATCGATTATCGCCTCCCTGTTTTTCGTTTTACCGGTCAGCAGGCTATACTTCCAACCCTGTTCCTCGATTCGATGGCGTAAAAGCTCAAGGTGAGTGACAAAAGAGGAAAAGATGAGTACTTTGTGATTTTCGTTGACAAGGTTGGTAAGGGCTATGAAAATTTCATTGAACTTCCCCGATTCAACATCCTCCTCTTCGCTAATCAAGGCCGGATGGTTAGCCAATTGTCTCAGGCGGGTCATACCCTTAATAATTTCTATGGAAGAATTACCGACTCCCCTTTCGTCTAAGCTGCTCAGAATAGAGTTGCGGATCATTGACTTTTCGCGCTCATATATCTTTTCCTGATCAGATGACATGGTACAATACAAGACAGATTCCATGAGGGGAGGCAAATCACCTGCGACCTGGTCCTTTGTTCGGCGAAGTATAAAAGGACGTATCAGCATTTGCAGCCTTTCTTCCACCTTCTCATCAGAACGGTTTTCAATGGGAACCTGAAAATTTTGTTTGAACCAGGGATAACTTCCCAATAAGCCTCGATTCAGAAAATTCATCTGGGACCACAAATCAGCCAGCGAATTTTCGATTGGCGTACCAGTCAGCACCAGTCTGTGATTCGACTTCAACGACATGACCGCATCAAATGTCTTCGAAGATTTGTTTTTTATGTATTGGCTCTCGTCCAGAATGGTCAGATAAAATTCGATTTTTTCAAAGACAGCCTTGTCATTGCGGAGTGTTCCATAGGTGGTAATTATAACGTCCTGACCATTAACGGCTTCAATCAGAGCGCCATTGCGGTTTCGAAGCGGTCCGGCATGTACATACCAACTCAGGTCAGGCGCAAATTTCCTGATTTCATTTACCCAATTGTGTACCAAAGAAGTGGGCAGCACGATCAGGGAAGCAGGTTGTGATTCGATCACAGGTACATCTGCCTCAAAGAGCTCTAACTGCACGTTACCGTGCCCGGTACCCGGCCGGGAAGGGCGTTTCCCGGGTTTCTTCAGGCTTAGCAGTAATGCAAGTGTCTGAAGCGTCTTTCCGAGTCCCATATCATCTGCCAGACAACCTCCCAAACCGTTCATCACCAATGAGTATATCCACTGGTAACCCGTAACCTGATAAGACCGCAATGTTGCGTTAAGATTGGTCGGAACTGCAGTTTCTTCGGAAGTACGGAGACCTTTCTCCAGTTGCTGAAGCACTTCCGGTATATGTCCGGGAACCCTGTGTATCAGTAGATTAAAGAAATGCTTGCCAAAAACCAGTTTATTCCCCTCCATTTTACCAAGTTGAAAAAGTTGACTATAACTCTCAAACCACTCTTCAGGCAGGATGGCAATCTCTCCGTCGGGAAGTCTAAATTCCCTGATCCCATTTAAAATATACTTACGGAGCTTGATAAATGGAAATTTAAATTCCCCTAGTTGCACAATTGCATACAAATCAAACCAATCGTTATTTTGCTGTAGATCGAATGACAGGTGCGGGGTCCCTGTAAAGTAATTTTTACTGTAATAATTCTGGCGAATGGCAATATTCCGACTTTGAATCTCCTCATGGTTTTTTGAAAGCCAGCTAATCATAGCATAAATGGCACTTTCTTCTTCCATCAGTCCGATATTGGGAAAAGTATACCCACCGGCTTCCTCCCTGAGTCCGTTTTCAGTTAAAAAATGGATCAGGCCCTTTTCCCAATGTTTATTGCGCGTGCACTTTAAGAAGGTATATTCATCATCCCGGTATTGCATACTTACAACCACCTCCCGGCTATCATTCAATAAAAGTTCTTTTTCGCCATAAACCAGGCGCACAACCAAAACTGGATGGTTTCGGATATTTTGCTCAAGGCATAATATGGCTTGCCTGTCCTCATCCTTTTTGATAATATTGAATCCTGTGTTGTGAACCTCATGATCGCGCACCATATTCAGGACAAAGTTGGCAAAGTATTTTGGCTCTATACTCTTGGGAACTTTAATGGTATCCC
>CAYMXK010000273.1:0-6601 GCA_964393915.1 uncultured Prolixibacteraceae bacterium | reverse complement strand
ATTCATTTGAAAAGAAGAATGATAGTTCAATAACAAAGGATAAAAACAATCTGAACAAGTCGAAATTGTTAAACTCTGCATCAGACACTTTAATTAAAACAAGTAATCCATTTTTAATGAATGGTATTAACTGTTACTGGGGATTCACCCTTATAATTAATGAAGGTGAGACAGTTGGACAAGGAGTAGTAGTTTTAAAAGATTCCAACACAAACAACATACTTCTAAGCAATTCGGATATCTATTATTTAGACCTATTTAACTCACTCGAACCAAATGATTTTGATTTTAACGGTGAATTTATTGATGTTAATTTTGAATATTAACTTAACCTATGCAAATCCTCTGCACACATCAGTTTTAACATTGCAGCATGAATCTTAACGAACCATTTCATTACAAAAAGAACATCGCCATGTGGCTGCTCGATACCGATTACGACGGGCGCAGCCTGTTCCCGAAACAGGTGTTCTTCCCAATGTCGGGCAGTGGCGAAGGCTGGGACAAATTAGCCAAGAACCTGAAAGCCGAAATTGATGAAGAAAAAATTGAAGCCTTTAATGGCACTGTTTCGCTGCCTTTTATACCGGGCAAGGTTATCGCTGTAAAAATTATCGACGACCGCGGCATCGAAAGCCTGAAAATTATCAAACGATAAACCCCATGAAGAAAGAAATTATACAGGAATTGTTTCAGCAGTTCGAGGAAGCTGCTTATCTGTTCGAAGGAGTGGAATGCTGGAGTGCGCGGGAGTTGCAGGAGATTTTTAAATATGCCGAATGGAGGAATTTTCAGAAAGTGCTTGAAAAGGCAAAAAAATCATGCGAAAACGCCGGTGAGCCTGTTGCAAACCATTTTGTTGATGTCAACAAAATGGTTGATATCGGTAGCGGTACCCAAAGGCCTATTGAAGATACAGCTTTAACCCGTTATGCCTGTTACCTGATTGCTCAGAATGGCGACCCTTCGAAAGCAGAGATTGCTTTTGCACAAACCTATTTTGCCGTTCAAACCCGAAACCAGGAAATCATTGAACAACGGCTGCTCGAAGTGGCAAGGGTAACCGCACGAAATAAACTGACCCAATCGGAAAAGAAATTGTCGGGGTTAATTTTTGAACGCGGGGTTGACGAAAAGAGTTTTGCCATTATTCGTTCAAAAGGCGACGAAGCCCTGTTTGGTGGCCGTACCACCCAGTTTATGAAAAACAAACTGAAAGTTCCTGACGGAAGGCCATTGGCCGATTTTTTGCCCACACTTACCATAAAAGCGAAAGATTTTGCCACCGAACTCACCAGCCACAATGTGGTTGAAAAGGAATTGCACGGCGACAAGAGCATTACAAAGGAACATATCGATAACAACCTTGCCGTGCGCAGAATATTAATCGAAAGAGGAGTTAAACCCGAAGAACTGCCACCTGCCGAAGATGTAAAGAAAGTGGAACGCAGGCTGGCAGGCGATGAAAAAAAGATGTTGAAAGTGGTTAAGAAAATTCAGAAAAGAAATAATCCCTCAATGAACAACTACCTCACCCAACTTATTTCCGACATGCACCTCGCTGCCAGGCGGGTGCCAAAATCGAAAATTCCGGAAGGAACGTTCGACCCTGACTATCAGGATGAACTCGAAGCAAGCCCCGAACAACCCATGAGCCGGTGGTTTGGCCTTGATAAAGAACAGTTTCCACCTTCGGACAAACTAACCACCGAACAGCTTGAACTAATGGCCAGCGAGTTTGAACATCTGTGGGCAGTTTATTCATTCGAACCCGATTTTCCCGATGGGCTGCCGGCCAGGCGACGTTACGAACTGATGCGCGATTACCTCGACCACCCTTGCCAGCACTGGCCGGGAGGTTGGGTACAACATTTTGAATTTTGCGACTACGACACCGAAAATTGTCCGTTTGGAACTGAATTTTGTAAGTGCAAGGATTTTGATGATGATCCCTGTTGATAATTTACAGATACCTGCGTAAATAATCATATTTTCTTCTCACATGGCATTTTGAACCACAATAGCCATCGGTACCATAAACCTTCCATGTACACGTTTTGCATGGATTGACGATAAAATGTCTGGTTTTAATATAAATGCCGTAGATAATTATTCCGAATAGCGCAGCTCCGAATGGCCAATGCCAGAGCGGGATTTGCGGTGACATTCCCGATGTTCCTATCCCATCACCAAATATTAACGGTACACAGCACTGCTGAACAACCAGTTCGCCCTGGACCCGGTAAGCATGATACTGGTAATCAGGAAAAACAAGCTGGTCGGTAAAAAGCCCTGCAGCCAGCGCCAAAACTATGAGTGATATGGCATAAAAAACAGCAGGTTTAGAGCCCATCGAATTTCGGATGGCATTTAACTCTCCCAGATTGGTTGCCGGGCCTGCAATCATATAGGCAATTGCAGCCCCCGGAGTGGCTCCGAGTAACAATAAGCCCTGTACAACTGCAACCGAAGGGATACTGCATGCATACACAGGTATTCCAAGCAATATCACATAAATAAGCGTGTAAACATCCTGCTGCCCCAACCAGGTCGAAATCCATTCGAGCGGAAGAAAGGTGAGCAACAGGGCTGCAATACTTAGTCCAATGGTTATATCAACACTTACATCTGATCCCAATTCGAAAAACGACCATCTTAAAGTCTGTGAAAGTTTGTTTTTCGGTTGCCTTTTTGAATCATTACCCCTGGAAAATTGCTTACTGCCATTTTGTAGCTGACTCGAATCCTTCGTGTTTATGAATATTCTGTTTCCCAAAAATCCAATGGCATAAGCTCCAAAGATTGCAGCAATAACCAAAGTAACCGTTAGTTTTACCCCGAGCAAAGATAATGAGAGTGCTATCAGGACAGGGGATAGGATAGGGGTGGAGGTCATAAAAGCCAGCATATTCCCAACTGCAGCGCCGCTTCTGAACAAACCAATCCCCAGGGGTATTGTACCACACGAACACAAGGGCAGTATGCTGCCAACTCCTACCGATTTAATTAATGACCCGGAAGAATTACCTCCCAAATGTTTTTGAAGTACGTCCGGGGGCACCCAAAACTTTATTACGCCTGCAATAATAAATCCGAGGACAACATACGGGGCAGATTCAAGTAATGTATAAAATAGTGTACTAATCATGTGCCGGCTTCAACTTTGCGCTTGCGTTTTCAATAAAAAATGCAGCTTCAAAGGGTTTCGATGTATCTATTTTAAATATCCCGGAGACTATTGCTTCAGCATCAATCATCTCATTTCTGTCTAACAGCCATGGTTTCGCCAAATTTACCCTTATGGTCCACCTCATAGCCACATCGGGCTGCAACACACATGCCTGGGCTAAACCCAAAGATGGGAGTATAAAGAAAGATTCTACCCTGGTTATATTATTATCAATCATTTCGCAACCGTTTCCAAAAAAAACTACAGCACCTGAAAGTTCGATTTCCTTCCCTTCGTTGTCCCGGATTTCCTTCGGTACAGAGAAACTGGCCGATTGTCCGTCAATAATGGTGGCCCTTACTTTATAAAAAGGTTCCCAGTTTCTCGATATTTCATCCGTTTGTAAATTATCCAGGGTTGGAATACTGGTTACTCCTCCAGTTTTTACTTTACTCATTTCAATAAAGTATAAAACCGACAACAGGGAAATTACAAAAAGGAAAATCAGCCAGTTTTTCTTCATCTGGTATTTTTTACTTTACGACCTTTGCAGGTGTACATTTTCAATGAATAGGATAATATAACACAAAGTATCAGATTGAAAGAGACTGATACACACAGGATTGATGGCCTGCTGATTGTTTCTCTGAGTAACTTTATGAAAAAACCCTGAGTTTCTCTTAGTTGTAAAATGATACAAAATTCAATATGTCAGAATTCAATAAAAAGTGTTTTACTATAAAGGGCCGAGTTTCCATGAAATGTTTTTACCTGAACCTGATTGGCGAATGGTACGCGGCCACCCCGGCATTTGTTTTACACCTGTTTTTGTTACATCGGTAAACCTGTCCCAGCTTTCAAAAGTGACACTTTTCTCTTTTTTATTGAACCTGATAATTCCATATCCATCGCGAAGATTTTGCGGGCCTTCGTTGTTGGCGTAAGCATGCATGGTAATTTTGTTTCCCAAACCATCCTGATAATCACCTGTAAATGGAAGCGGGTTTTTAGGATCTTTGTTTTTGCCTGACTGTTCATCGAGCGGATGCCACCATCGTTTGTAAATGGTATTTACAATTGCAGGGGCAACAAACGCAAACGGACCATCACCGTAATCATCGATTCCATGTTGAACCAGTGTTGCCAGATGCTGATCGCCGGCCAAATGCACAGCGCCGGCATCCTTTATGGCCTGCAGTGCCTTTTTTCTTCCGGTTTGCGGCCAGCCATTGCAGTCAAGGTCGGCGTGCAAATAGTTTTCAAAAGTTCCGTGCCTGTGTGCAGCTCCGGAAAATCCGGTTTGCGAAAGAACAGCTTTCATCGAAACGCCATCCTGTTTTTTGCCCCATTCGTTGAGGAATTTAAGCTGACGCTCTCCAAGCAGCTCCAGCCCGGGAACATCCACCGATTTCGGGTCGTATTCAGGATTACGGATATGGTCGGGGCGTGGCCCTTGCTGCGGAATTTTGCCAGCCGGCCCGCTTTTAAACTTACGGTCTTCGATAATGGCAAAATCTACTCCGCCGATATTTATACTGGTATAATAAACCCCGATTCCCTGCTGAAGAGGAGTTGGGTCGAATGCATCGGGTAAATGTGCAGTCTGACAACGCTCCACCATTTTTACATACTCGGGATGGAAAAAATAACCACCGTCGTCACCTGCAGGAGAAGATGCAATTTTTCCACCTTCACCCCAAAGGTTGCCTTGTCCGATATCATGGTCATCGGGGATGGTTACACATGGGCGTTCCCTGAATAACTCGCGAAACTGCAGTCCGAACAGCAACCATGCGGCTGTATGCTCCCGGTGGTCATAGCTTTGATCGCCTGCAAAAAACACCAGATCAGGGTTAAAGTGATTTGCATTTCGGGTAAACTCCTCGCGCAATCCCCTGTCTTTGTTTGAATTACAATTCAGGGAAGCAACCACAATTTCATTTTTATTTATCGGTTTTTTCCGTATTAAACCTTCAAAGACAGCATTCTGTCCATGGCGCAAGCGATAGGGAACGTCTTTGGTTTCGTCCCAGTTTTCAATCCTGAACAGTGCCGACCAACCAATATCATTTACATTTGCTTTGGCTGTTTCTTCCCATTTTCCATTCTTTTTCAGTTCCAAACGTACTTCGCGTGTTTCTTCCGGGTAAAGAGGGAAAAGCTGGGCGCTCATTTTCATTACCTTATTCTGCGTGGTATAAATGCCAAAACATATTACCTGGTCGCGCGGCACATCCACATCGAGGATTATTGCCGGATTGTTTTTTACGGATTTTGCATGGTTCCACCAATCGTTAACACAGTATAGATCAAGCTTTTCAAACGGAGCTTTTACAGGTGGTGCGCCATGCTGCGCGTGTGTCATCAGAAATGCGCACGATAAAAGAAAACAGGTTATTAAGGATTTCATTTTGGTGTTATTTGATTTATTATTTGGTCTCCTTTTTTAAGCAACTTTTAGGAAATCCAAAAATACATAGTCTATTTTAACAAACAACACAATCTCGATTTTTTGTAATTAAACTGCAGAAAAACTCAATCTGCAATTTTTAATGATTGTCGCTTGTTTCCGATAATCCCTGTTTTTATTTTCTATTGCAACGCAGATTGCTGAATTAATTCAGATTCGGTTTTCTTTTCTCTTGATAAAGAAAATTTCTTTATCAACCCTTCAAATTTATGCTTTGAAATCACTTCGGGGTCAATCAATTCTTTGAAGTCGAGCCCGATTACACCATCTCCTTCATTCCCGGTAATGGAATGAATTGGTAGCAACATTTGCCGTTGTCCAAGCAGCTTTCCATCAGCATACAGGCTGATGATGTTTTTGTAGTTCTCAATTACTGCAACCAAATGCGACCAACTGCCGGTAATTTCAGCAACCCCATCAACAAACTGAAGATGACCTCCGTGGCTGACGACAAAACCAGGAATGCCATTTTCAACAAATATTGCCCAGCCATCTCTTTGTGAACCGGCTGAGGCTATCACGCCATTTGGAGAGGTTGGCTTTACTATACAATCAATAATAAAAGTTCCCAATGAAGGGTCAAGATCCGGGTTATCTCCGATTACCGCGCTTGCTCCATTTGAAAAACTTCCGAAAACCTTTCCTTTTTCTGTTACGGATTTCACTCCAGTAAACTTAATTTTATCAGATGATTCATTGAATGATACATCCTCAAAATCAAGAGAGAACAGGTTTCCGGTCTTAACGGTCAAAACAGGTTCAGGATCCGGCCGCGGTACTTCAGCCCGGTAACCGGTCTCCTTTTTCAGTGCCTCAAGTTCTTCAGCAAGTTGCTTTTTGATTTGAGCATATTGTGGATTCTCAGACAGGTTAATCATTTCTGCCGGATCATTCTGTACGTCGTAGAGCTCATCGATATCGTTGATATCGGGAGTTTGGGAATAAAGATACCTTTCAGTTCT
>CAYMXK010000272.1:0-6642 GCA_964393915.1 uncultured Prolixibacteraceae bacterium | reverse complement strand
AGGTCACGGGTCCGGTAGCGGATAAGCGGAATCCCTTCTTTGGTAATAGTGGTGAAAACCAGTTCGCCACGCTCGCCGGGAGCCACGGGATGAAGTGTTTCGGGATCGATGATTTCGGGCACAAAATGGTCTTCGTTGATGTGCATTCCGGCTTGGTGTTCACATTCGCACGAAACACCCGGGCCAATTACTTCGCTCAGGCCGTAAATATCAATTGCTTTCAGATGAAGTTTGGCCTCAATCTCCCGGCGCATATTTTCACTCCAGGGTTCTGCTCCGAAAATACCTACCTTCAAGTTCAATTCACTGGGTGAAACACCCATATCTTTGATAACTTCGGCCAGGTGCAAAGCATACGACGGGGTACAGGCTATCACCGTAGTACCGAAATCGAGCATCAACTGAATCTGCTTCTGGGTATTTCCGCCCGATATGGGAATTACAGTAGCGCCAAGATTCTCTGTACCATAATGCATGCCCAGTCCGCCTGTAAACAATCCATAGCCATAAGCTACCTGTACAATATCGTTCCGGTGAACACCTGCCATCACGAGGGTACGGGTTACCACTTCGGCCCACGTGTTCAGGTCTTTGCGGGTATAGCCCACCACGGTTGGTTTTCCTGTAGTTCCCGACGAAGCGTGTACCCTGACAATCTCACTCATAGGAACCGTAAACATCCCGAACGGATAATTATCACGCAAATCCTGCTTGGTGGTAAATGGCAACTTTACCAGGTCGCCGATGCTGCGGATGTCGCCGGGAACAAGGCCTGCTTCCTGCATTTTGTGCCGGTAACTCGGGATATTGTGGTATATGCGCTGAACAGTATCCACCAGCCGTTCCGATTGAATCTTCCACATTTCCTCCCGGGAGGCACACTCTATTGTTTCGTTCCAAATCATTTTTATACTATTTAGACTAAAAGATATAAGACTTTAAGATAAGACACCAGGCTGAAAACTACAACCAACTAAAATATTGTAATTCTAAGATTTTGCAAGTGGAACAATGCCTGAAAACTTAATCCCCCGATGGCATTTATCGATGTGTTCCTTATCCATGACCGGAGTCAATAGCGACACCAAAACCAGCACCACCAGAGAAACAGGCAGGGCAACAACCATGGGGTCAATAATCATCCACGGGAATTGATCGATCAGAAAATCTTTCCCAAACAGGGCCTGACTTATTCCCAGCGGCCTGGACTCCTGCTGGTGCAGAAATGTGAGCGCAAATACGCTGGACAACATACCGGTAACAATACTCCACAATGCTCCCTGCCGGGTAACCCTCTTCCAATAAAGCGCTGCAAAATAGGTTGGAAGAAACGTCGCAGCACAAATGCCAAAAAATATGGCAGTACCCCGGGCAATTACGCCTGCAGGCAATTTGTATCCGATATAAACGCTTACCAAAATCGCCACCACGATTCCCAAACGGGCTATCAGCATGGTATTCAAACTGTCTTTTGGCAAAATCTTTTCAGCAACATCCCGCCCGATCGAGGTCCCCATGGTATGAAACTGTGAACTTAGAGTCGACATACCAGCAGACAGCAAGGCAAGCATGAAAATATAAATAAACCATTCGGGCATGTATCTGCTGATGTATTCGGGAATAATAAGATCAACATTGCCTTTGCCCGCCTGTATGGCAATTTGTCCGGTTTCATTGAAAAATACAACGTTTGCCAAAGCACCAACAGTAAATATAAATCCTGTTGAAACAAATATAAAGATTCCACCGATCAATACAGCCCGGTTCAGCTCCCTGGCACTCTTAACGGTCATAAACCTTACAACAAGCTGGGGCTGGGCAAGCACTCCGATCCCCACACCCAGAATAATATTGGTAGTGAGTATCCACCACCAGGCTGAGTTGAACTTGGGGAAGACAGTCCAGCCTTCATGTCCCTGTGCAGCCAGGTTCTCAGGAACAAGGTGGGCCATATTCGTAAGAGCCTGGTGAGCCGAGGAGAAGCCACCAAGTTTAATATATGAAAATATCAGCAGGAAAAAGAGGCTGATAAACATGACTGATCCCTGCAATGCATCGGTGTACATCACTCCTTTTAATCCTCCCGCAATGACATAGGCGGCAATGACAAGAGTAAAGAAAGTCAGGGCTATTGAAAAGTCTATCTGAAATATGCTTTCAATAAACCGAGCGCCCCCAATTAAAACCACCGCTGCATAAAGTGGCATCGCCACAAAAATAATCAGACCGCTGATGATTTGTATCTTATCCGACTGAAACCGGTTGCCCAGGAATTCGGGAAAAGTATGTGCATCCAGATTATGTCCCATTCTGCGGGTTACGCGTCCAAAGAAAATAAAAGCAATAAAAATACCCACAAAAATATTGAGTACGGTAAGCCAGATCAAGCCCATTCCGTATATCCCGGCGATTCCCCCAAAACCGATAATCGCCGAAGTGGAGATAAATGTAGCGCCATAGGACATGGCCATTACAAACGGGTGAATTTCGCGGCCTGCGAGTAGATAATCCCCGGCAGTCTTGGTCTTCCGGTAGCCAATCCATCCCAGGTAGGCAATCACTAAGAGATAAATTATGACGACAAAGCCTAAAGTAAAAGTATTCATAAATGCAGGTTTATATCAGTTCATTAATCTCTTCATCCTTTTGTTCCCACTCAAGATCTTCAACCAGCTCAGCAGGGGCCGGATCAGAACCTTTATTCCAGTTGAGTATGCCGTACACTACACAGGCAATTAAGCTTAAAATGGCCAGCAGATAACCTAACCAAATGGCCGGATCGGGTATTCCAAACATATTCTAAAGTTTTTAACGTTGGTTATTTGCTAAAAGAAAAGCATGACCGTGAAAAGACTTCTGAAATTGGTAACAAACTCAGCATTTTTAACTTTGCCCTTGTCACTGTAATCAATGTCACCATAACTCACCGATGTGACTTCTGGCTCCCAGGAGGCCATGAAATTCTTGTGGCGCCAGGTCAGCTGCGGAGAGATCCGGTAACAGACATCTACATCGGCACCCCGGGCAAAGAATTGCCCCGCCGGATTCTCCGATGTTCCGAAATTTTTCATATATCCCAGGAAAAGTCCTGTTTTCCAGGTATCGCCATACATGAAATTCACAAAATTGTACAAATGGTTGGTGGGAGTATAGGTCTCAAAACCGGTTAAAGGGTCCACCGATGCTACAGCATAACCTCCTGGCAGCAAGCTTTCTGCAACATTCTGACCGAACATGGATTTTGCCTTTAACTCAAATTTTCCTTTGGTATATTTCAGATAGGCCAAAGCTGCCATTGAGCCCATCTTCTCGGATGTAACATATTGAAGACCATCACTTCCCGTTGTAGAACTGCGTGGCTGAATGGTCTTCCAGTCAATACCTGCACCTAGCACCCAACGGGCATCATAATACTGTAACTGCAAGTGAAGATTAGGAAGCAAAGCATCCCGCTGATAACGGCAAGCTGCGCCGTCTGGCCCAAGATTCACGTAATTGACCTGATACAATGCCACGCCCATTACATCCAGCTTATCTGACAGATGGTGCGTGATCCTCAATTGAGGAGCACGGTTAAATACCTGAAAGGGAACTCCGGTATTCAAGGCCATTACCCCTGGAAATACCTTCTCAATAAAAGTCGGGTTCCAGGTACGGCCAAAAAGCACTTGCGTTTTGGGCCAGGTGTATGTGGTATAGGCATGGCGAAGCCGGATACTGTTGGCAGGGTCGCCTCCTGTAAAATCGATTTCGACATAGGCGCCCACCTTCACCTGACCAATCTCCAATCCCGACAATCTGGTGGCAAAACGAGAGGCGATCGAAAGCATCCGGGCACTTGGCTGTGCATTGATGTCTTCACCATTGGCATCATATTGAGGCTTTAAAGGCCATAAGGTGTAGAGCCCGTCAACTGCCTCAACATTCCGTCGGGAGTCAACAATAAAATCATTCTTAATAAACCCTGAAAAGCTGAGGTTCAATCCTTTTTCCGTTGTAATCCCCTGACCGAAAATCCTGAGCGTGCCCAGGAGTACAACGATAACAGTGAGTAAATTCTTCATTTTTAAAATTGGTTCGTCCGGTTTTTGATATAATTATGTATTTTTTTCTTTCATCCCGCAACCGGGCAAAAGAAATCCATAAGGCAGTAATATGTAAACAAATGTAGCATATCGCCAAAATTATAGGTTTTTTAAAATGTTTTAGGGGATTAATATCAATTCGTTACAGAAAACCACTAATTTAATTCGATTATAAATTATTTTGAAACAGATGATTAAAAACTCATTAATTCATCTTTACTCATTTCCATAAAATTTTGATAAATAGGATAATTATGTCTTTTTATATTAAATAAAGATTAATAACATTGATAAAAAATCGCCAACTTTTTGTGAATCTTGTAACAATTGATACAAACCATCACGTATATAAATTCAATATTGCGTCATAGAATAAAAACCAACCTTTATGCTGAAAAGAATTCTGCCTCCGCCTAAGTGGCTGTTCCCCGTTTTGATTCTGGCCGGGATCTTTATAGGACTTGGGATTTTCACCCTATACCTGTCCAAAGCGCATTCTTATATATCCGACAATCCGCAAGCCTGCGTAAATTGCCATATCATGTCGCCGCAGTATGCCACCTGGAGCCACAGTTCACACCGTGAGGTGGCCCATTGCAACGACTGTCATGTTCCCCAAAATAATGCAGTGAATAAATATTTCTTCAAGGCCATGGATGGATTGCGCCACTCGGTCATGTTCACCCTACGCCTCGAACCTCAGGTGATACATATTAAACCGGCCGGAGCCAGAGCGGTGCACAACAACTGTGTGCGCTGCCATGAGCATTTAATCCGTGACCCGAGGGCAGAGGCATCTTCGCCGATGCACCGCGCCATACGTGAAGGACGGCGATGCGTGGAATGTCACCGTGAAGTGCCGCACGGAAGGGTGAATTCTCTCTCCAGCACACCATTTGCAAGGGTACCAACTCCTGAAAGCCCGGTGCCCGCATGGATGAAAAGACTTTTACAAAACAATTGAAAACTGAATATAGTATGAAAAGCATTTCTGAATTAACCGAGAAAAAACCTGCCCTGGCATGGGCAATCTTTTTTGCAACCATTATTGTTGTTTTCCTTTTGGGCCTGCTGGCCTCAACCATTGTTGAAAGAAGGGCCGAAGCAGTTTTTGTCAATGCCACCAGGGTTGAAATAGGCGATTTTGAGCCCCGGAATGAAATCTGGGGAGAGAATTACCCCCGACAGTTTCAGTCATATTATGGAACAGCCGACACTACGTTTCGCAGCAAGCATGGTGGCAATGCCATGATCGACATGCTGGAGCTTGATCCACAATTTGTAGTTCTGTGGGCGGGCTATCTCTTTTCAAGAGATTACAGTCAGGGCCGCGGACATTATTATGCAGTAGAGGATCTTCATAACACCCTGAGGGTTGGCGCACCAATGACTCCCGATGCCGGACCGCAGCCCAGCACATGCTGGACCTGCAAAAGTCCCGATGTGCCCCGCTTGATGAATGAAATGGGCGTTGCACAATTCTACTCCCAGACATGGGCAAGTCTCGGTGAACAAGTGGTCAATCCCATTGGCTGCGCAGATTGCCACGATCCCAAAACAGCCAACCTCCACATCTCCAGGCCAGCACTGATTGAAGCTTTCGAAAGGCAAGGACGTGATATCACCAAAGCAAGCTACCAGGAAATGCGCAGCCTGGTTTGCGCTCAATGCCATGTTGAATACTATTTCAATAAAAATGTAGTGGAAGGAGCCAACTACCTGACTTTTCCATGGGATCTAGGTTTCACTGTTGAAGCCATGGAAGAGTATTTTGATAAAATTGAGTTTTCCGATTGGACCCATGCATTAAGCAAAGCACCAATGCTTAAAGCCCAACATCCTGATTACGAAGTATTCATGCTTGGCGTTCATGCACAGCGCGGAGTATCTTGCGCCGACTGCCACATGCCCTATCAAAGTGAAGGTGGACAAAAGTTCACCAACCACAAAATGCAATCGCCACTCAACAATATTTCAGCTTCCTGCCAGGTATGTCACCGCGAAGAAGCACTAACCCTTGTGCAGAGTGTTTATGAGCGCCAGGACAAAATACTGGAAGCGCGCCATGAACTGGAAAAGATGCTGGTACGTGCACATGTTGAAGCCAAAAAAGCATGGGACCTTGGTGCAACCGAAGCCCAGATGAAAGATATCCTGATGGGCATTCGTCATGCGCAATGGCGCTGGGACTTTGTTGCTGCCAGCCATGGTGGTTCCTTTCACGCACCAATAGAAATGGCACGTATTGTTTCTACCGGCCTTACCATTGCTTCCGAAACCCGCATAAAGCTGTCACGGCTTCTATCGACCCTTGGATTCAACCAGGAGGTTCCTTACCCGGATATCAGCACAAAAGCAAAGGCCCAGGAATTCATCGGTCTCGACATGAAGAAATTTAACGAAGAGAAAGCCGTATTCCTGCAGGAGATCGTACCGGCCTGGAAGAGCGCAGCAGCTGAACGGGAAGCAAACTGGAACTGAAAAGGCAGAGCGCAAAGCGCGACCCCGATTCAATCGGGGGAAAAGGGAGACGGGAGACCGGAAAACGGAGACCGGA
>CAYMXK010000271.1:0-6646 GCA_964393915.1 uncultured Prolixibacteraceae bacterium | reverse complement strand
ACCTTAGAAAAATTAAGGTATGGGAGAACTTTAACAGAGTTGCCATTATGGAAGACTTCTATTCATCAATGGAAAATTATGTACTTATAAAACCATAATCATTAAATTTTAGTGGAAGTTGGATTGAACAAAACAGACGGATAGGTTATTGTTGATTTCAGGTATGGCATAAAATAATGACAATTTTGACAAATTTATTTATCTTTGCCCGCCTGGCAGATAGACTGGGATACCTGAAATAATAATGAATATTTTTCAGTTGTATTGGTTATAAGGTATTCATTATTTGTTTATTAAGCGGGATACCATTCGTTTATGAAGAATTTTTCAATCGAGGTTATGATAAATTTCATTCACACTAATGTTAGATTCCTTTTAATATTGGGAACATTTGTTTTTGCAACAGTGGCTCATGCTGAGCAAAAAACGGTTAATGGAAGAGTTACCTATGGGAAATCTGGTGATCCGATACCTGGAATCACAGTCAGCAAGACAGGTAAAGAGTCAGGTACTATAACCAATCTTAGAGGCGAATATTCGATTTCAGTCAACTCCGGACAAGCCTTGACCTTTTCAGGAATTGGTTATAATGCGAGTGAAATTGTCGTTGGAGACCAAAGTGTATACAATATTCAGATGTCTCTTTCAACTGAAGGCCATGATGAATTGGTTGACATCGGATATGCCGCTGTTAAAGCGAAAGATGTTACTGGTTCGGTGCAGACGGTCTTTTCCCATGATTTTAACAGGGGAGCCATAACCACCCCGCAGGAATTGATTGCCGGGAAAATTTCCGGTGTGCAGGTTACCAGTTGGGGAGGAGCTCCCGGCGATGGAGCAACTATCCGTATTCGTGGCGGTTCCTCAATTTTCCCAACTTCGAATCCGTTGTTTATAATCGATGGTATACCTATTGACACTGATGGTATTTCAGGAATACGTAATCCCCTGAGCATTGTGCATCCCTCCGATATCGAATCGGTTACTGTGCTTAAAGATGTATCTGCCTCAGCAATATATGGATCGCGTGCTTCAAACGGGGTTATACTTATTAATACAAAGATTGCCAGGGAAGGGCAGCCGTTAAAGGTCAATTACAGTGGATTTGCATCTGTGGGCAAAATAGCTGAATCAATCGATGTTTTGTCTGCGAATGAATTCAGGAGTCTTGTCAACGACCGGTTTTCGAATAATGAAGAGGTGACCCGCTTATTGGGCACCTCAAATACCGTCTGGCAGAATGAAATTTACCAACCGGCAATTAGTTCCGACCACAATTTCAGCCTTTCAGGAAACCATGGTGGGGTACCTTTTAGGGTTGCATATGGCTTTACTGATGAAAAGGGAATTTTAAATACGGATAAATTCTCCCGGGTGACTATGGCCTTGGGAATTAATCCTTCTCTTTTTCAAGATCATTTAAAGGTAAGAATCAATCTGAAGGTGATGTTTAATAACAATCGCTTTGCCGACAGAGGGGCAATCGCTTCCGCAACCAATTTTGATCCTTCACAGCCCGTTATTAACAGTAGCCTTTATAATGGCTATTTTACATGGACCCAGCCTGATGGTGACCCAATTGTGTCTGCTCCTGTCAACCCGGTGGCTCAATTAATGATGACCGAAGACTTTTCAAGGATTTTGAACAGTATAGGAAATATCAGGTTTGATTATCGTTTTCATAATTTGCCTGAGCTGCGCGCCCACCTGAATTTGGGATATGACGCATCAGGAGGTGCAGGGCAAATTGAAAGACCCGAAATGTATCCTGTCGGTTTTGATAAAATCAATGGTGGCGGTACATACCGGGAATATGATCAAACCAGGAAAAACAATCTTGTTGACCTATATCTGAACTATAGCAAGAATTTTTCGAACCAAAAAAGCCGGCTGGATGCAATGCTGGGCTATTCAAGGCAGCATTTCGAGAGATTTGGCGAGGATTATGAAACCAATGCCAATAAAGGCCTGGTACGTATTGATTCGGAGCATGAAACGGAAAACAGCCTTCTTTCATTCTACAGCCGGATCAACTATACGATAAAGGAAAAGTATTATTTTACAGCCACAGTTCGTCAGGATGGGTCATCACGCTTTTCGTCCGGCAAACAGTGGGGGACATTTCCTTCCCTTGCCTTTGCCTGGCGAATCAGCGATGAAAGTTTGAAACTTCGCCTGGGTTATGGTTTAACGGGACAACAAAATTTCCCGTACAATGATTATTTGTTTAGGCCAGGATTTGCCGCACAGAATAATTCTCAATTTTTATTCAAGGACAGATGGCATTGGGCTGATAATACAATTGGTTATGATGAAAACATTAAGTGGGAGAGAACCTCATCGTTCAATGTTGGTCTTGACTTTGGCTTTGCCAATGACCGCATAACAGGTGCGGTTGATGCATACCAAAATTTTACCGATAATCTGATCAGTTTTGTTCCTGCTCCTTCTAGCTCCAGTCGTGACATGCTGCTTACCAATATTGGGAGCATGGAAAACAGGGGTATAGAATTCTCTGTTAATGCAATTCCTGTAATGGCCCGATCTTTTTCATGGCAAATTGGATTAAATGCTTCCTTCAACGTGAATGAAATAACCAAATTAACGGGTTCGGATGGTTCAAATTATCCAGGTATTTTTACTGGCCCGATTTCCGGAGAAACGGTCAATACCGTTCAGATCCACCGGGTAGGCTATCCGGCTAACTCCTTTTTTGTTTATGAACAGTTGTATCAGAATAGTGGAAAACCTTTGGAAGGCGCTTATGTTGAGCGGGGAAGCAGTCAGGTTATTCCGGGAGATGACCGGTACGTATATGCAAAGGCTGCCCCTGATTATCTTGTTGGGTTTGCATCCAGAATAAAATGGAGCAATCTTGACCTCTCCATTAACGGCAGGTCGCATTTAGGAAATTATGTATATAACAATGTTTGGTCCAACGGGGCAAATTTCAGTAATCTTTATAATCCGGCAGGATTTCTGAATAACTTAAGCCGGAATGTATATAATTCTGACTTTGAGCTTCCTCATTACTTATCCGACTATTATATTTCCAATGCATCTTTCATAAAGATTGATAATGTTACTTTGGGATATACCATTTACAAAATCTTCAGGAAAAATTCCATAGCAAGGCTCTATTCTACTATACAGAATGTTGCAACTTTTACCCAATATAAGGGAATTGATCCTGAAGTTATCAATGGTATCGACTATAATCAATATCCTCGACCGCGCAACTTAGTTTTTGGTATAAGTATTGATTTTTAAAAGGTTAAGTATCCTCCTCAGGATCCTCCTCATCAACGGCTGCCTGATCCCAGGCATAATCAGAGTCATGGATTGAAAACTCCTGCTCTGTTTGCAGCAATTCATCCAGTTGTTCTGAGAACCTTCTTGTCTCCTGAATAAACCGGTTTTCGTCTTCCAGCCAGTGCTGATAGAGTTCGAACATGATGTCGTCTTCGTGGTGTTTAAAGGTACGGGCTGATCTGAAAGCCTGGTATCGGCTGAAACCCAGAAATGAAAGAATCCTGGCTCCCAATTCAACAGCAGAATTAAATGTTTCACGCTGTACCAGATTCAAGCCCAGCTTATAGAACTCAAAAGCATGGAACGTGTCTCTGGCCCTGGCAGCAATTTTCAGGTTAGGGTAAGTCTTCTTCAGGTATGCGGCAATTTTCAGGGCTTCGTCGTATTCAGCCATGGTTAATATCATCAATTTTGCATCCCTAACTCCGGCTGCTTCGAGCATTTCGGGACGGGTAACGTCTCCATAATACAACTTGAACCCATATTTGCGAAGAATTTCCACATTGGCAGGGTTGCTGTCGAGGATCGTTACCTGGAATCCGTTAGCCATCAGTAACCGACCAACAACCAGTCCAAAGCGGCCAAATCCGGCGATAATAATCTTATTACCTGTTTCAGGAATCTCATCAGGAACCTGCTGGTTACGGTGCTTAATATAACGTGGACGGATGACCTTTTCATTAAGCATCAGCAGTAAAGGAGTTAATGCCATGCTGAAGATGATAATAATGATCAGCATCGACGAGGTTTGTGAATCAAATATTCTGATTTGATCGGAGAATGAAACCAGAACAAATCCAAATTCTCCCGCTTGAGCCAGTGCCAGTGCAAAGAGAATATCACGGCCATGTTTCAGTCCCCATAATTTTCCTGTAATCCATAGTATCGCAAATTTAAGTACAATGAGGAGCAGAACGAACCCAATTATCGTCAGCGGGTTCTGAAACAGCAGCAAAAAGTTGATGCTGGCACCAACAGAAATGAAAAACAAACCCAGGAGGAGTCCCTTAAATGGTTCAACGGTGGTTTCAAGTTCATGCCTGTATTCATTGTCGGCGAGTACAACCCCGGCAATAAAGGTTCCCAGAGCAGGAGATAATCCGATTGCTGCAGTACCTAAAGCTGCACCAATTACGAGGAGAAGGGCGGATGCTGTAAAGACTTCGCGCATTCCGGTTTCAGCCACCATCCTGAAAATATGCCGGGCAAGAAATCTTCCGACAAAGATTACGGCGCTACCTACTGTTACAATAAGCAAAAGCTGGACAATTCCGGGCAAAGAGGCAAATTGAGATTTGGCAGGATCTGTTCCGTTTCCAACATCAGTGATTCCACCCAGGGTGGCAAGGAGCGGCAGCAACGCAAGGATGGGAATTACTGCAATATCCTGAAACAATAAAACGGCAAACGATGAACGTCCTCCCGAATTCTTCAGAAGTCCTTTTTCAGCAAGTGTTTGCAAAACAATCGCAGTAGAAGAGAGGGCCATTATCAATCCAATTGCAATGGACTGATGCAGCTGATAACCGGCTATATAGCTGGCTGCTCCTATTGCAATCGTAGTTAGCAGCATTTGCGTTCCCCCCATTCCGAAGATGGTCCGTCTCATCTTCCAGAGTAAGGAGGGCTGCATTTCCAGTCCAATGAGAAACAACATCATAACAACACCGAATTCGGCAAAATGCAAAACATCTTCCTGATCCTGGCCAACCCAGCCCAAGACGAACGGGCCAATAATAATTCCTGCAAGGAGGTAACCCAATACTGAGCCAAGTCCTATTTTCCTCGCAATGGGCACTGAAATTACCGCCGCCAGCAAGTAAATAAGTGCTAAAAGAAAGAAATCCTCTCCATACATATCTCTATCTATAAAAGATCGTTTAAATAAGTTGCATCGCTCAGCTTTTTCCCCGAAAATTTCCCGTCTCTCAGTCCTGTAATGACTTTTTTGTATTTCTGCGCATAGAAATCAATCCCGCGTTGGTTAAGCAAATGAGCCCCATGTACCACAAAAGGAGGAAGATAGTTCATTCCGCAAAGCAGGGCTGTTTGATGAAAAGGGATGAGAAACTGTGGAATTGTATACCGGTTTCGACCGGTTTCACTGTAAACATCGGCACTTCCTCCAGTGGTAATTGCATTAAATACTTTCTTTCCATGAAGGGCTGTACCTTTTTTACCATAGGCAAATCCATGTTCCAGCACCAGGTCAAGCCACTCTTTCAGTATAGCCGGAGAACTGTACCAATATAGTGGATGATGCCAGACGATGATATCATGCTCCTCCAGCAATTGTTGTTCCCGCTTAACATTGATGAAAAAATCCGGATAATTATTGTATAGATCATTCACCGTAACCCTTTCAAGATTCTCAATCTTGTGGATAAGTTCCATGTTAATTCTCGACTTATGGGTAGCCGGATGTGCCAAAATGATCAAAATTTTATGCATTTATGTTGAGCTACAATAAATTAATTACTACCTGAGGCAATTCGTCTGGCCATTCCTTTAAATATGAAATAATGGAAGGGCAGCACAGAATGCCAGTAAATTCTTCCTGCAATACCGCGGGGCCGGAAAGTCGCCTCCTGAAATAAACACCAATGTGCATTTTGATGTTCAATCCGGAATTCGAGCCAGGCTTCACCGGGAAGTTTCATCTCCGCATAGAGCAAAAGGCGTTTTTGGGCTTTATCTGCCAGTAAAACCCGCCAGAAGTCAAGCGCGTCCCCGGTATTTATCTCATCAGGATTAGTTCTGCCTCTTCTGAGACCGGTGCCTCCTGCAATTTTGTCAATATATCCCCTGATTTTCCAAAGGGAATTGGCATAGAACCAGCCGATTTTACCGCCAATAGACCATCACAGGTTTAATACATCTTCAACATTTCCCGTTATTGTGATTTTGCGTCTGTCTTTGTAACAGCCATAGGACGGGACCTGCATATATCTTTGCAGGTTGGGCTCTGAGGAACTGGAGATCAGAGCGTCTTTCCAGCTGGATAGAATAAGGTTTTGCTCAATTTTTCCAAAAGCCCGTTGAATTGCCTCACGATAAGAAATTAAATGAATGGGCAAGATCTGCCGGATACGGTCTTCCTTGCAAGTGACATCAATTTTCATACTGTTTACCAGGTTGACTGCCAATTTATATGAGGTTGAGGTGATAAAGAAAAGCCAATAGGAGGAGAGACGCGGAGTCATCACAGGCAATGTGAATATCCAGCGGCGAAGCTTACGCTCCCCGGCATATTGCATCAGCATATCTTTATAGGTCAGTATTTCCGGACCTCCAATTTCAAAACTTTTACCATATGTTTCAGGGTGTAACATTA
>CAYMXK010000270.1:0-6680 GCA_964393915.1 uncultured Prolixibacteraceae bacterium | reverse complement strand
GCATTTTAAACTCTTCAGAAGGAGAATTCTGACGGGAAGAAACATCATCAACCAGCTCTTTTAACTCTATTTCAAGTTGAAGTAAAAGTTGTTCGAAAATCTCCTCTTCTTTCCTGACCAGGGTAAAAATATCGAAACCCTGCATTTCAGGCTGTTTGGAAAGCACATCGAGGGTAAATGCACCGGGGCCGTTTTCAACGAGTAGCTTTCCGCTTGTCTCAATCATTTGCTTTTCTGTTTGTGTTTCCATTTCCATTTCTTCTGTAATTAATTAATATTCACTTATCAGCGCTATGCAACATTTTGGCATTAAATTGAGTCCCTGACAAGTTTTCTTCTTACTTTAATGCCTTCCGCAGCAAAGTTAGTTAATGTTTACTAACTTACAAATTTTTAAAAAGAATTTATTAGTCCGCAATTTTCTCAGCGATAGATAATTTATCTTTATTTAAGTTTAAGGAATTCCCCGATTAATATGGCGGTTGGGTATGAAACTTCTTCTTCTGTTTGTGCGTGAAGCATAAGTTTCTCAGCAAATTCAGTGACTTCAGGATGATGTTCTGCTGTTGCATGCTGTACAAGAACCTCCAAAGCTGCAACAATTTGTTTATGTTCTGCCAGCATTTCCGGCAGTTCTGTTTTCAGTTTATCCGTCATTGGTAATACCTGTTTCATTTCTTCAGAAAGCTTTCCTGAAGAAAGAAGTGGTAAGAGACCTAAAGGAGGAAGTGCGTACTCCTCTTCTTTTACAAAATGCGGATGCATCAATTCAGCGACTGTTTTTGCAGCTTCGCCTGTTTTGCCCGAAAGTTGTGTGGATTGCCTGAGCATGACATGTAATTCTTCATGCTCTTTCTTTAATGAAATTGGTGTTTTAAATTCCATGAAATTGTTCTTTATTTTGTGTTAATATTACCTTCATCGCTTTTTCTTTGGATGCATTGCCAAAAACTTCATAAGCCTGGAGCATTTCCTCTAATTTGAAATGATGGGTAACCAGGGTTTCGGGTTTTATTTTTCCTGAAATAACCGTTTTAAGAATTACTGATTGTTGATGAGGTAGTAAAGTTGGTTTATTTACTGTTAAAATGCATTACATAATTTTAAAAATATTTTACACCATTCACACATTAACCAAGTCAGGATGTAGCTGAATAGTGATCCTTTTTATTAGGTGTAAGGGCAAAATTTTATTTCCTCTTTTCCTACTCTATTAATTTTTATTTGAAAATGTGACAAGATTCGCATAAATGACTTATCTTTGTTAGTGAGTATTCACAAACTTTTATTAGTTATAAGAAATATAAATATGAAAATCACAGAAAAAACTTACGTTTCAGAAATTCTGAAAGAATATGGAGATATTGCTAATGTTATGGAAATATTTGGTGTAAAAAGGGTCGGAGGTTACGGCATGCGGAAATTCCTGAGTAGATTTATTACTGTTAAAACCGCTGCATTTATTCATAGGATACCATTAAATGAATTTATTGTGATACTGCAAAAAGCAATAAATGAAAAACCGGAAGTCCCCCGGAAATGAGTATCAGCGTTAACTTAAAAACACAAAAAGACAATCATTGCAATAGTTTTACTGAAGCTGCTGAAATAACCAAATTAAGCAAATCATTAATATTAATACATTATGAAATCGTTTATATTAACATCAGTTATTATTTTTCTTTTGTTTCCGGTTTTAATGGCACAATATCCATTAAGCGGTAACTGGAAAAACGAAGAAACCGGCAGTTCGGTTGAAATTTTCAAGAAGGATGATCTGTTTTATGGTAAAATAGTTAAAGTTGAGGGCAATAACGATAAAGAAAAAGTTGGTCAATTGCTTTTAACTGATATAACGTTTGTAAGCTCTTCAAAAACATACAAAGGACAAATAAACGCGGCCAATGGGTTTTCTGCCACATGTGAGATAGAATTTATCGATGAAAACAGACTCCAGCTAACGGCTAAAAAGTTATTTATGAAAAAAAGAATTGAATTTTCAAGGATAGAATAAGCTTTCAAGCTGCAAATCTTTCATCTGTGCGTGGAAACTGCCGAGGATTTCTTTAACTAAGACTTTGGTTTCTGTGTCGACGGTGAAGGTCTTTTGGCTTTTCCCCAGTCGATTAACACGGCGAGATTGGCATTTACTTATTGTTTAAAACGAATTAACAATACAGTCGCTGGCTAATAAAATTATCAAACGCGAGGCTACATTAAATTGAATAAATAGGAGTTGAATCAATTGCAAAGTAGTGTAGCGAAAATTCATAAGAAAAGAATATAAAAAAGCAATTTATGAAAACACAATTTAGTCCGGTAAATCCCGTGTTCTATGATATCTTTTCTGAAGAACAGCAAAAAGGGTTTGGCAAAGTATTCTATTTCGGAAACGAAACGGAATTGGAAGAGGCCAAAGGCATAATTACCGGGTTGATTAAGAAAGAGATTTTTGAGGAATATTTGGTTTTTGATTCAGGCAATGAAGTTCGAATTGATCGAATTATCACCATCAATGGGATACCCGGGCCCGCCTACGATGAATATGATGCATACGCGCTGGCCTGCCTGAATTGCAACGTGCAGGCCGATTGATGATTCTGATTCTGAATTGAATATGACGAAAAATGAAAATGTATAAAATTTGTAAATGATGAGCGAAAATGATGTTCTGATTAATAAAATCAATATACTTAGGAAAGCAAAAAATGCGGTTATCCTGACTCATTATTATCAGATACCCGAGATACAGGAAATCGCCGATTATGTTGGCGGCAGCCTTGACTTGTATCGGAAATCGGCAGAAACAAGATGACTACATTCTTTAAATCGAATAAACGAAAAATTATGAAAAAAACATTCCCGCGTATATTGGCCGTCGTACTTGTTACGCTTGCACTTTTGACGCTCTTTTTGAGTGGTTCCATCTTTTTTGATTTGTTTGGTATCAGGGCAAAAGAAGGAAATTATGTACTGTTTGTTGTTTGGGCAAATTTTATCTGTAGTTTGCTTTATCTGGCAGCGGCGTATGGCCTTTTTAAACTGAAAAGATGGTCGTATAAAATCTTAATGGTTGCAGTCGCCGTTTTATCCATTGCCTTTGCCGGCCTGCTTATCCATATTAACCGGGGCGGTTTGTATGAAACCAAAACTATCGGAGCTATGGTTTTCAGAATTAGTGTCACCTTGGCGTTTGCGTTTTTTTGCTATCGCCAATTAAAAAGAGAAAAACAATCTATTGTTTGATTCTGACATTAATTGATTTTATGGCAATTTTTATCCTGAATAATAATTATTTAATCAATATTGTTTTTCCCGTTTGAGCGAATTTACCTGCCTGCATCCGGTATAAATAAATCCTACCGGGCAATTTGTTTGCATTCCATTCAATTTGATAAATACCAGGTTGAACCACTTTATCAACTAAGGTTTTAATTTCCCTTCCATACAAATCAAACACTTTTATCGTTACTTTTTCCGGATGGGGTAGGGTGTATTCTATTACGGTTGTATTACTGAACGGGTTCGGATAACTTTCGCCCAGTTCGAAACCACTGGCATGGCCGGGGACTTCCTGTTTTCCTGTTACCCTTGCTTCGGTAATACAAATTGCCCCAATCAGACCGTAAGATGTTGAGTCGTAATGTGCAGAAAAAGAATGATTGATGGGTCTTACAGAAATTACCGAATAGGGTTCGTTATTGCTACCAGTATATTTCCAGTCGGATAATGACATAATGACCCAGTTTTCTTTCCATTAATCCCGTTTCCCCACATGCCTATACTCACGGTATCATTGATGCTGCATTTTATCCTGCCCACATCAGGAGATTTGGAATTAGGCCATCTGTTCCAATCAGAAACGGACCCAGTGGCATTGGACTGTAACTGCAAGCATATCTTCGTTTGTGCGGGAATTTTGTTTCGACCAAAATCTGGCATCTGCATATCCATCTCCATCAGAATCTTCATCGGCACGGGTTAGTACCACACCCCCGTTACCAACAGCTACCCAATTATTCCCGCTTACCGTCAGGTCGTTCAATTCAACGGGTGTTGGATTGATTATCCTAAGCTGAAGAGTAGTGAGTTCGTCACATTCTTCCATTGGTTCCATGGTTGTGCCGAAATCGAACGGCAGAGGCATTGGACACCAATCGGGATCCCATGCCTGCATTGCAACAACCTATACATTACCGCTAAACGAAGATGGAATTTCCAAATCGAACCTACCAACGCTGTCTGTTAAGGATTCCGCAATAACAGTTTGGTTGTCGATCGTCGGCATTACCATAAGAATGCCTTTCAGGTTAACATTTTCCCACTTGGGTTGCAAAATTCCCTTAAATGTACTTCCGGAAAACATATACTTAAACTTTGCCTTTCCGGCAGCTCCTCCTCCTTACACAAGTAGCCCTTGATGTAAGTCTTCGCATTGGGTTTTATCAAAAACAACACCTCCGGTTGCCAATAAATCGCAGGGGGTTTCAAAACCATCTTCAGTCCATGTAGCGCCATAATCGGTGGAAGTTTGTATGCCTCCTCCCCCATTTGTAGTTAAATTGACCAGTTCATCGGCGAGTTTTTTAAGATCAGCAGTCCTTTTGTTTGATACTAGCCCTTTAGTACCGGAGCCTGTTAATACCACTTTCCATGAGTTTCCCCCGTCAAATGTTCTGAGGATTCCGTTTTCGTTTGCAACAAACCCTGTATCGACATTCTAAAACGACACGAATTTTAGATCCTGGTTAGCACCAATATTTAGTTCCTTTTTTTCCCAACTCAAACCATCGTTAACCGATTTTAAAACAGATCCTTTTTGGCCAACAGCATAAACAACGCTGGCATCGTAGTTTCCCCCATCATTTGTTATTGCATTTAGCGAATAGGGAGCGTCGGCTACACCGGGCAAAGATAGCCATGTTTCGCCCATATCTTCACTGCGATATACTGCATTGTTTTCTCCAACAGCAATAATTGTATTTAATTTAGAATTGATCCGGATTGCGTTGAATTTTATTTCCTTACCCGTTTGTGGGTTGCGGTCTTTCAATGTATTTCCACCATCGAATGTTGCGGATATATCTCCATGTTCATCAATGGTAAACAGAGTGTCGGAACTGAAAGCCGCTAAATCGATCAGCGTTTGTTCTGTCCCACTGGGGAGCTTTGTCCAGTTATCTGGCAATTGTGAAAAAACAGAGAAAGGAACGCTCCATAAACCCTCAATCCCGGGAATCAACACTGCATCCTGTTCAGTATAAAGTGGATGAAGTGATACTACTTTTTGTGAGTATACCGCAGATATAATACAAAATAAACAAATGAAAAGAAAGAATTTAATTTTCATGATTTTAGTTATTGCGTACATATTTTCCATTTGCTCTTCATGTTTTTCTTTCGCCCAATTTCCTTTGCTATAATAATTGGTGCCGAAATCGCCAAAAGTCCTCCTGCTGCATTAAGGGTTCCCAAGGCCTCTACGTTGCCTTCAAAAGCCCATACAACAGGCGTTATGCTCAACATAATCACGCCCAGTGTTCCAATAACCTCAAAGACACCATACTTAACATTTTTCACTATTTTATGAATGTCAGAGATATGCAGCACCTCCTCACTTCCTGTTTCACTTCTAAATATCGTCAGTTCATCATTTTCGATCTTCAACAAGTGATACCCGTAAAAGACAGTATCAGTTGTTATAATATTATATTTCGACTTTTGCTTAATTTTTTGATGGCGTGCTGGTTTTTCCTGATGCTGGAAGTAAAGCTGTGATTGAGCCAATGCCGAAACGCAAATGGTTAAAAAGAAAATGGTGATTAAAATTTCTTTAGTCATCTTTACATGGGTTATAATGATAATTTTTAATTATAAATCATTTATGTTGTTTCCTTAATAATCATTTGAATAGGCCCCACTAGTCAAAGTACTTTTAAGTAGTCTTTCGTAAGTCATTCTACATTTTTAGCATTGTTGTTGCGAGTGGCGCCATTTAAACCATACATATATGTTATAAAAAATGCAATCCAGGTAAAATGAAGAATTCTAATCCTTTCTTTTTTGAAGTCAATTAATTCAGGAATTGCCATATTAGTAAAGCATTTATTTTCTCACAGCATAATTATCAAATTCCTCAAAAATGAATAGAAAACAAATATAGAAAATATCTATCACGGACAATAAGGTCTTTTAGTTATTATTTAGATTGGAATATCGTTTTTTCTACACTTGAGATTTCACCGGTCAAAATCCTGATTTTTTTTTGATAATTTCAACCGAAACAAACCGGCAAATCAAAAAAGGGGACTCTATAACAATATGCTGATGCATCAATTCAGTAACTGTTTTAGCGGCTTCACCTGTTTTGGCAGAAAGCTTCGTGGCTTGTTTGAGCATGACATGCAATCCTTCATGCTCTTTATTTAATGAGATTGGTGTTTAAAATTCCATGACACTTTAATTTTTATGTTATTACTCTTGGTGTCCGGCGTGACCACCACCGTGTTCCATTATTTCATGAAGCGCTTCAACCGTATGTGTGTAATCAACATAAGCTTCTACAAATGCCCGGCCTTGTTCTGTTGAATTATTTTTTACTTTATCGAGTTCGGCTACTTTTTGGTATTTTTCACGAACAACCTTATCGATATGTCCATTCAAATTTATCAAAAAATCAT
>CAYMXK010000269.1:1524-6691 GCA_964393915.1 uncultured Prolixibacteraceae bacterium | reverse complement strand
ATATATGTCTTGAAGATATCGGATGAACAGAGGTTTTTCACTAAATTTGTATTTTGAGTTCTACAACCATCAAGGCACCAGGGCCACCAGGGAGAAGCGGCAATGAATGTTCAAATCATAACAGCAAAGGTTAAATAATCCTGGTGAATCCCCAGGGGTTTTGTGACAGAAAATGGCTTTTCTAAGCAGGCTCAACAATTATAATAAGATGAAACTGACACCTTTTCATTTACTTCTTTTGCTGTCGGCCGGTTTTACAGCAGTTAACGGCCAGTCGTTAAGGCAGATTGGCATTTATGAGGTTGCCGGCAACCTTTCGATGGATTCAAAAATCAACACTATCATTCTCGGTGGAGGGGATATTGTGGATATCTCCACACCGCACTCCCCGAAGCGCGCGGGCAAGGCCAGCCTGAGGAATCCCGCCAGCGCGGTGCAGGTGAGTGGCAACTACGCCTTTTTCGGAAACGATATCGAAGCCGGTCTCGAAATTGTGGATATTTCAAATCCGGCCAGCCCGAAATTAATAAGTTCACTCAGCTTTCCCGAAGCCGTGTTTGTTTTCTCCATCGCCAGGGCCGACAGCGCATTGTACCTGCTGATGAGCAGTCAGCGGATATACAGGGTGGATATTAAGGATATGCAGCATCCCGTGGTTACGGATACCCTGCTGACCGGATGGGTATTCGATGTGGTGGTCAGGGGTCGCTATGCCTATGTATCGGGATACGACAACGGGTTGCAGTTGATCGATATTTCGGATGCCAAAGGTATGAAAATAGTTTCCTCCGCCGGGAAGGATTACTATTCGGTGGAGCTGGCAGATACGCTGGCCTTTCTTGGAAGCGACAGCAGCGGGGGCATCGATGTGTACAGCATTGCCAACCCCCTGAATCCTATTCTTTTGTATGCCATACCCGGCAGCAACGAAGGGCCGAACTGGGACCTGAAGTACAGGAACCGGCACTTGTTTGCCGCCACGAGGGACAAAGGGATGTTTATTTATGAAATAGGAGAGAGATCAGCAATAATGAAAGCCGGCTATAATGAGGCCGGAATGGGGGAGTGTTATGCGCTGTGTCTGCAGGACAGCCTGATTTTGCTGTCGGCTGCACGAAAAGGAATTATCCTGTTACAGTTCGATCAGGTCACCAGCGTATTGAGGGAGGTCAGCGCGGATGTCCTCCCGGCGGTGGTATTTCCCAATCCGGCGAAAGACTTAATCAGGATAAATAATCTTCCCATCCAGGCTTCAAGGCTGGAAATCATCGACATGAAAGGGAATGTGGTCAGTCATGCAGAATCCTGGCAGGCCGGTGAGCCGCTCGATGTTGCAGACCTTCCTCCCGGATGCTACCTTGTGCGGATGGTAACCGGGCAGCAGGTGACGGTGTCCAGGTTCATCAGGGCGGATTAAGGAGGTTATTTTTTTCCGGCGGGTAATCTCGAATTAGCAAATGTGCAATTATGATCATTATTCATATTGTTTCTAAATGGTTTTATACATATATTTGGGCGATAATTTTTTAATGTACCATACACTCATTTCAATATCAAACCCATTGAAAGAAGTAATAATTTAACTAATTCCGGACGTGATTGAAAAATTGAAAACCTACCTCGAAGACCGGTTTATGCCAAAGTGGCTGATTTTAGCCGTTGACATGCTCATTGTGACTTCAGCATTTTTGTACACTTATTTTCTAAGGTACAATCTGTTTGCCATCCCTGTTCCCCTGTCTGACATGTTACTTCAGGTATTGGCAGGAGCGCCATTTTTTGTTCTGGCTACTGTTTGGTTCAGGCCCTATGTCGGGGTAGTCCGGCATTCGACAGTTGAGGATGCCCTTATCCTGGTAAAGGCCCACACCGTTTTTTCCGGTGGGTTGGCCCTGATCAGTTTTTTTGGGCATTACGTGTCGCAACCATTATCCATTCCCTATTCCATTATTATCATCCATTTCTTCGTGTCGCTGTTCTCACTGATTATGCTCCGGTTCGGGGTACATCTGATTTACACGGCCATGTACAAAAGATCGGTCAGGAATGTACATGTTATGATATACGGGGCGGGAAAGCTGGGCCGCATTGCCCTCAATGTGATTTCGAGCGACGGCAAGCTTAATTATTCTGTGGTGGGATTTATCGACGACAACCCCGATTTATGGGGCAAGAAAATATCGGGACTGGAGATATTCTCCCCCGGGGCCGCATTTTCAAAAATCGTCTCGCGGCTGAAAGCACGGGAGATCATTCTGGCGATCGAAAACTCACAGATAACCATAGAGCGCAAAAATGAGATTGTAGAGAAGTGCCTTGAAAATCATTTGAAAGTGAAAGACGTCCCCGATGCCGCATCGTGGATGAGTGGCACGATGTTCAGTCAGCAGATCAGGAATGTGAGGATTGAAGACCTTTTAGGCCGGAGTCCGATTGAGCGCAATCCGGAGGTGGTGCTGAAGGGCATCCGCGGAAAGAGAGTGATGGTAACCGGGGGGGCAGGTTCGATAGGATCAGAGATAGTCCGCCAGTTGGTCTATTTGGAGCCATCGTGCATTATGATTGTGGATCAGGCCGAATCGGCACTTTACGATATTCAGAACGAGATACTGCCGTTGCTGAACAATACTGAGCTCAGGATATATGTAGCGAATATTACCAACATCCTCAAGATAGGGAGGATATTTGAGAACAGTACGCCAGACATTATTTTTCATGCTGCAGCCTATAAGCATGTACCCATGATGGAGGCGCAGCCCTACACGGCAGTGTTTAACAATGTGGGCGGCACAAAGGTGCTGGCAGAGTTGGCCATGAAGCACGGGGTCGACAAGTTTGTGATGGTATCGACAGATAAGGCTGTGAATCCCACCAATATTATGGGAACGACCAAGCGGATGTGTGAGATTTACATCCAGTCGCTGTCAGGGCATGTAGCCTCGAAAACACGGTTTATAACCACGCGTTTTGGAAATGTACTGGGGTCTAATGGTTCGGTGATTCCGCTGTTCAGGAACCAGATTGCCCAGGGAGGGCCGGTAACGGTTACCCACCGGGAGATTATCCGCTACTTCATGACCATACCGGAAGCCTGTCAGCTGGTACTTGAAGCCGGGTTTATGGGTAAAGGCGGTGAAATATTCATATTCGACATGGGTAAACCTGTCAGGATCTATGACCTTGCGGAGAAGATGATTTCACTGTCGGGGTATGTACCTGGCAAGGACATAAAGATTGTGGAGACAGGGCTCCGTCCGGGGGAGAAGTTGTATGAAGAGTTGCTGGCCAATCACGAAGAAAATCTTCCTACCGTGCATAAGCGGATAATGGTTGCGCGCATGCGACCGATGGATTATGCAACAGCCAGACAGGAGATTGAGAGTCTGCTTCAGCGGCTGGAGGAGATGGACGAGACAGAGATCGTGAGATCGATGAAGAAGATTGTTCCCGAGTATGTATCGGAGAATTCGAAGTATATGGAGCTGGATACTGCTGAGCGGCAGGAACAAACCCCCGGGGAAGCACCTGTTACTGTAAAGAAGCGGAGGTTATTCAGGAAGTAGTCCACGAATTAAAATTTATCCACAGATTAAAAGCTATCCACAAATTTCCACTTATTAATGCACAAATTTTCACGAATTAATATTTTTGTTTGTGAAAATTCGTGGATAGCTTTGTGGAAATTTGTGGATAATCTTTTTGCGGAAATTTGTGGATAGGTTCCTCAGGTGCTGCGCACCTTCGGAATGACAGGGAGTGCGATTAAATTAAACAAAGGGAGAGGGACTGATGCGTTATATACCGCATCGGTCCCTCTCCCTTTCAACTTAAAGGGTATACTGCAACTTATTCAATTGGCAGCAAAACGGTATCAATAATATGAATAATTCCGTTGGAGGCAGATTGGTTAGGACCTGTGATAGTGGCAGTGTTACCTATTGCGGTGATAACACCATCCGTATCGACCGAGAAAGTTTTACCGAGCAGGGTGGTGATGGTGCGGCTGCCCATCGGGGGTACTACGCTGTTGGCAGCGCGACGTCCTTCTGCAACATGGTAAAGGAGTACATCGAGGACAAGCTCAGCAGGGAGATCAGTAATTTGGGTTACAGGAGCCGAAGGAGTGTTAAGGGCAGCGTAGAGTGTAAAAAATGCATCGTTTGTCGGGGCAAAGACGGTATACTGGTCTTTTCCGTTCAGGAACATATCAACCAGAGTGGTTTCAAGGCTGGCGTCAACATACGAGAGTGCGCTGACGAGTTCAGTAAAGCCTTCTGAAACGGCAACTCCGGCGATTGAGAGGGCACCTTTGGCAGGTGTACGTGCACTCTTCATTTCGGCATTTTCATTGAACATGGCTTCATCAGCGGTGAAGGGATCGTTTTCTTTGTTACAGCTAACTGTGAATACAGCTAAAACAACAATTGCTACAAGGGTGAAACTTTTGAAGTTCATCATCTTTCTTTCATTTAAATTTTTCATTTTGTTTTACTTTTTAAATTAAACATTAGACACCTTAAACCGAGAATGCATCAAAAATGTTTAAGAAAAAGATAAAAAAGATAAACAAAAATTTCAAAAAAGATGGTTAGTGTGCCTGGAAGGGGCGTAAATGCTGGGTTTTTGTTGATGTGTTAAAAAATGTTAAGGTTCCTCAGGTGCGTTGCAGATGGGTTCCTCAGTCGCTGCGCTTCTTCGGAATGACAGGTGGGTTGTGGGGAGGTTCCTCAGTCGCGGGGCTCCTTCGGAATGACAGGGTGATATTGGAAAAATAAGCACAGATTTGTGGCTGCTGTCTCCTACTCCCTCTCTCTGTTCGGGACAGGCTCCATGTCGGCGCCATGCGCCTTTTTTTCTTTCGTGTAAATTCGTGTAATTCGTGGATAAAATAGCACGTACTCCGCCTCTGCGAAAGCAGGAATCCAGTAAACACCCTGCAATTCTGGATTCCCACTTTTGTGGAATGAGCCCAAGAGGTAATAAAAAAGCAGCCTCAAAATTTGACCTTTGAGGCTGCCTCTATTTTTGTTTCCGTATTAAGGGCTGAACGCGTTAATAAGATCTGTATTGGATTTGTAAAATCAATAAATATACTATAAAGGCACCGTCCATATTACCGCAGGTACATAACCCACCTGGTGTTCAAGATAATACCATCCAGCGTCAT
>CAYMXK010000269.1:0-1514 GCA_964393915.1 uncultured Prolixibacteraceae bacterium | reverse complement strand
GGTATTGAGGTCACCATTGGGATCATCCAACCATACTGGTTCATCTTCGGCCCATTTGCTGGTCCAGTCGCCCGTAAGCTCCACATCCTCCCCGGGGAGGGCGGTAATCAGTTTGGTAAAGGTAACTTCGTAGATAATCTCGTTGTCTGCTGTTAACCCATCCTCTTTAGCAAATAAAATAAAGTTCTTTTTAATTTCTTTATTCCATGGGGTTGTAAGAGTTGTGCTCTCAACATCGTAAACGCCTGCCGTTAATCCGCCCTGGGTTTTAACAAGCTCTTCCAGATCTGCATCAGCTTCCAGTTTCCACTGAATGGTAAAATCGAAGATTCCATCACCCATATCAACATAGTTAACATCACCCAGGGTAAGCCAGTCCGCATCTACATAAGTCCAGGTGGGGTAGGCAGCTCCTTTTTTAAGTTCCAGATCGGTGTCCTCTTTTTGACAGGAAGAGACCATTACAGAAACAGCCACAATAGCAGCCAGTACAAAAAAACTAAAAAACTTTTTCATAATTGTAAATTTAAGGTTTATAAAAAATAGAACTATAGCTTAATTCCTTAAGCATCATATTTATAAAACCCAAACTTGAATTGCAGTGAGACGGTAAGAATATTATTGTCTAACTTTTAAAAGAAGTTGATTATCAGTTTGATTTAATTAACAGAACAAATATAATAATAAAATATTTTAAATAACAAAATTTTATGTAATTATTTTATAATATTTTTTCTAACACTTTTTGTTATTAACTATTTCTTCCTATGGAAGGGTTATTTAGTGGACGAAACTTAATCGGTTATAAATTTGACTACAATCCGGTAGTCGTCAATATGGTTAAGGATGGAAGCAGAAACCGGAAAAATTATGCCTTGCTGTGAGAAATGTTTTTTTGCCAGGGTATGATGAATTAAATATAGTGTTTGAAATAATATTAAGTGCAAAAGTGTTTTACGATAGACTTCACGGGATAAACTTCTCCTCCCGCCAGCGATTTTTCATAAAAAAAAGGCCATTTTACAATAGCCTTTTCTCCCCTCACTTAGTTCGTGGAGCTGGCGGGATTCGAACCCGCGTGTAGTCGAGGAAGCCATATGGTTTCTACATGTTTAGTCCCGAATTGATTTTCGAATGACGGCTGGTTCTGGACCACCGACCGGCACCTTAGTTCCTGAATTTCGCCTGCAGACCGGAACTTTCCGCAGGCTATCCCTCAATTGCTGCGCCACTTTGACCGGATGGATGAAGGCATGACCTCCGGAGTGACGTCTCGTTCCAGTACCTAGTACCGGAAAAGGCTAATCTACTGTAATTCGATTAAGCTGCGAGAGCGTAATTGTTTTCGCCAGTTGTGTTTTGAACGCCTTTGTTGACGGGCTGTGCGATCAATGCCCGACATGCTTGCATACCTCTTCTGCCCGCTAGCAAAACCGGTCAGCCCCGGTATTGAGATAATACGGTGGCAAAAGTACAAATATTATGCCTTAATTGTTGCGGTGGATATAAATAAA
>CAYMXK010000268.1:709-6711 GCA_964393915.1 uncultured Prolixibacteraceae bacterium | reverse complement strand
TTTGTTAATCCACTTGAAAGTCTTGGCGTAATGGAAAATTACGTGATCGCCATCAAGCAGGTTTTCGAAGGCGAGTTGATCTGGAGCGATATGCTGCCGTGGTATTACCTGCCTAAGTGGCTGTTAATATCCACCACTGGCTTTGTCCTGACAGGCTTTTTACTATTTCTTATCCTTTTTATATCAAAAGTTTTCCGCGGGGTAAGCTCATCCAATCAATTTCTGAGCGAAGGTTTTGTTTTGTTTTCCTTCCTTTTTCCATTTTTTTATGTTCTGGTCATTGGCTCCAACCTGTACAGCGGAGTAAGGCAAATGATTTTTATTCTTCCTCCGGTGGCAGTCCTTGCAACCCTGGGTGTTTATAAAACACTGAAATATGTTGCGTCAATAAAAAAGAAGGCGGTTTATCCGCTCTCACTGCTGTTTTTTCTGATGCTGGTGTGGCCGGTAAAACATCAGATATCGACCTTCCCGGTTGATTATGTCTATTTCAATGCAATGGCAGGAGGCAACAAAAAGGCCTGGGGGAATTATGAATACGACTACTATTTTCATGGATTGCGGAAACCTGCAGAATACCTGATCGAAATTATCGGGGAGGAGAATGTTATAGTCGCCATGAATTGCAACCTTTCAAACTACTTCGATGGCCATGACAATATTAATTATCAATATACCCGGTACCTGGAGAGAGGTTCAAAAGACTGGGACTACGGTCTGTTTGGTGTCAATTACATCCATCCCTACCTCCTCAAAAACAATCTTTGGCAGCCTTCGGGTACAGTTAAAACGTTTTATCACCGGGGAAATCCGGTGGCGGTTCTGGTTAAGCGGGAAAACAAAGATGACTTTTATGGTATTTTAGAAATAAATCAGTTAAATTACGAACGTGGAACAAAATTGTTAGAGAGGTCTTTGGAGAATGATCCAAATAATGTTTGGACAATTGTATATTTGGCAAGGGCAAAGCTGGCTGAAAATAACAAAGAGGAATTTTTACGATATTTGTCAAAAGGAAAGGAAATACATCCCTGGTATGAGCCGCTTTTATTACTGGAAGCCAGACAACTGTATGAGGCGGGTAAATACCGGGAGTCATTAAATGTACTTAATAATTTGTCTGAAATAAATCCATATTACAGACAGAAAGACCATTTGACTAAATTGGTAAACGAAAAACTGAGACAAAAAATATAAAGTCAATAATTAATAACATGTATTATGAAGAAAGCAATTGAATTAACTAAGTTTCTTGTTTTAAGCATATTATGCTTGCCTTTATCAGCATTTGCACAAGACACTGTTGTATTTTATGATGAATCGGCAGTATTTGACAGTACACTCCTGGAGCAGCAATTTGTGACTGAGCCCGTTACGAAAAGTTCCGGCTCGGGAAACACAATTGTGATTATCGTGGTAATTTTAATAGTGATACTGGCTGCTGTTTATTTTATTTTGAAGAAAAAAAAGAAGTAGGTTTTGTTCAGTTTACAGTAACTTAAAGCTACAAATACCTATCCTGGCAATGATTTGCCGGAAGGAAACACCATTCATTAACTAAAAACAGCGAAATGAATAATCCTGGTGATTCCCTGGGGCCTTATTGCCTTAATGGCTGAAAAGGCTTTTCGGAGACAACGGCCATATCAACCAGTAAATTGCAAATGATAATGATGAAACCAAGAGAAAGAGTTATCAGGGCATTGAATTACCAGGAAACTGACCGGCCTCCGTTTCAGGCCACTTTTGTGCCGGAATTTGCCGACAAGCTGAGGGCCGCCTTTGGCCTGCCGCCCATGTTTTCTGAGCCGCACCACCGCGAATGGTATGGCTATGATCTTGAAATACTTACCGGGCAGGATGCTTTGCAGGCCAGTTGCGGCTGGGTTACCAACTACTACCTCGACAATAAACCCTACACCGACGAATGGGGTGTCCGATGGCGGATTGATGAGTACGAAACCCCTCAGGGGAAAGGATATTACACGAATATTGATGTGAACCCTTTGCGGGATGATGAGGCCGCAATGAAGTTTAAAGCTCCCGATCCCAATAAGCCTGGCATGTACGATGTGGCTGAGCGTTTGGTAAAAACCCATGGCGATGAGTACTGGATCATCGGAAGGATACATACCACCATCTTTGAATCGGCCTGGGCATTGCGCGGCATGGAACAACTGATGATGGATTTTTATCTGAATCCAGATATTGCCGACCACATCATCGAAGAAACCTTTCAGTATCACCTCGAAGTTGCACGAAATCTGGCACGGATCGGGGTGGATATGATCTGGCTGGGAGATGATTTTGGCGCACAAGACAGCCTCATAATTGACCCTGAATTGTGGCGTTCTGTTTTCAAACATCGTTTCGCAACCATCATTTCCGAAGCCAAAAGAATAAAACCTGGTATTAAAATAGCCTACCATACCGACGGTTGTAACTATGATATTGTTGAAGACCTGATCGAAATAGGTCTTGATGTCCTCAACCCTATCCAGACGGAATGCATGGATCCGGTTTTTATGCAGGAGAAATATGGAGGCAGGCTTTGCTTTTTTGGCGGGATTGGTGTTCAGTCGACCCTGCCAAACGGCACATTCGAAGAATTAAAAGCAGAGTACGAATGGCTGAAAAACACTCTGGGCAAAGGCGGAGGATGGATATGTGCACCAACGCACCATGTTCAGCTCGATACGACGGTTGATAAATTCTTTAATCTGCTTAAGATCCTGGAAATTGAAGACAAAAGAAAATAAACTCACACCATGAAATTTTCTTTGCCTGATATTATTGTTTTTGTAGCATACTGCGCTGTTGTGGTATCGGTGGGTATAATAATTTCCCGCCGGGTTAACCGTAAAAAAGATGCCAACAGCTATTTTTTTGCCGGCAACTCATTGCCCTGGTTTATTGTAGGCAGTTCGGTAATTGCAGCCAATATCTCCGCCGAGCAGTTTATTGGCATGTCGGGCTCGGGTTTTGCCATGGGAATAACCATTGCTTCCTATGAATGGCTGGCAGCAATAATGCTCCTTATGGTCGCCTTGTGGTTTTTACCTGTGTTTATTCATAAAAAAATTTACACCATGCCCCAGTTTCTTGAGGTGCGGTACAATTTCAGGATAAAAACCGTTTTGACGATATTCTGGTTGTTCCTTTTCATATTTGTTAACCTTACTTCGATACTTTACCTGGGTTCACTCGCACTGCAAACGGTTTTTGGTATTAAGCTGGGGTATGCCATTGCCGGACTGGCAATATTCTCCCTGCTGCTGACAGTCGGCGGGGGATTAAGGACAATAGCCAATACGGATTTGATCCAGGTATCATTTCTGGTTTTTGGAGGGCTGATAACCACCTATCTGGCCCTGGATACTGTTTCCGGAGGGAATGGGGTCATTGAAGGATTTTCGCAGCTGCTCCAAAAAGCCCCTGAAAAATTTCACATGATACTTCCAAAGTCAGACCCCAATTACAAATACATGCCGGGAATCAGGTCAATTCTGGGCGGAATCTGGATTGCAGGCATCTATTATTTTGGTGCCAACCAGTACATCATCCAAAAAGCCCTGGGGGCAAAAAGCCTGAAGGAGGCGCAGCGCGGACTGGTATTTGCGGGGTACCTGAAACTGATCATCCCTGTTTTGGTTGTAATTCCCGGAATAGCAGCTTTTGCCTTAAATGCCGGAATTGAAAAACCCGACGAAGCCTATCCCTGGCTCCTTAACAATTTTGTTCCTTCGGGTTTAAAAGGGTTGGTTTTTGCGGCGCTGATTGCAGCAATCATCTCGTCACTTGCAGCAATAATCAACAGTGCTTCCACCATTTTTACGATTGATATTTACAAGGTGCATATTAAACCACGGGCAAGTGAGGAAGAATTGGTAAAAACGGGGAAGATATCATGTGTGTTTATTGTTTCAATTGCCGCATTAATTGCATCGTTTCTTACCGGTATAAACCAGGTTTTTCAGTTTATCCAGGAATATACCGGGCTTATTAGTCCGGGAATAACGGCAATTTTCGTACTCGGCATTTTCTGGAAAAAAACAACAGCCAAGGCTGCCTGGATTGCCGTGTTGATTACTTTGCCCGTGCCTCTGCTGTTAAAATACTTTTACCCTGCATTGCCGTTTTTGGATAACATGCTCATATCATTCCTGATTATATCTGTCCAAATGATAATTGTAACACTTTTGGGGAAAAAAGTTTCTGCGGATGGGCAGCATTGGGAACTTCCTTCCGGCATTTTCAGGATGAATGATCCGGTATTTAAGTGGTTTGCTGCCGGCATTCTGCTCATTATTTTCTTGTTGTACAGCATTTTCTGGTAAAAGTTCAGTCGGAAAAAATCCGCTTTATTCACTCCTCTTTGGTGAGGTGATAGATTGCAAACCTTGCATGCCTCTTTCGTATAAGATGCGGACATAGGCTTAGTCCGATGACCTCATTCTATACAAATTTACGCTATGTGCCGATTATGTGTAATATTACACATTAAATGCACGAAAAGTGTGTAAAGAACAGATCAGCTTCTTCGGCCGGTTCTTACGAGAATTTCCCACTTCTGACGATATATAATCAGTGCCCCCGATCTAAAAAGATATGGATGAAATGCTGTGTGAGGAGAAAAAAGGCATCTTTCTCAGTATATTTGCGGTGATTATTTCGTATATTTGCCGCAAATATCAGCTCATTATGACCAGATACATTTATCAATGCGACCAATGGCCTCATTTCACATGGGATGAAAAAGAAATCCAGGTGATTTTGGGTAAAGTCCGACATTTGCAGGGTAAGATCTCCGGACAAATGGGAACCATTGGATTTTCCTTAAAAGAGGAAACAATGCTTTCAACTTTAACACTCGATGTATTGAAATCGTCTGAAATTGAAGGTGAGATGTTGAACTTTGAACAAGTCCGCTCCTCCATTGCCAGACGTTTGGGATTAGATTATGCGGGTATGGTACAGGCTGACAGAAGTGTGGAAGGTGTGGTGGAAATGATGCTGGATGCAACGCAAAGATACAATGAACCTCTTGACCATGAGCGCATATCCGGATGGCATGCTGCATTATTTCCTACGGGTTGGAGTGGTATGCACCGGATAGATACCGGATGTTACCGTAAGGGTGAAATGCAAATAGTTTCCGGACCAATGGGCAAAGAAAAAGTACATTATCAGGCTCCCCCGCCCGAACGGGTTAAACAGGAAATGGATCTGTTTTTGGATTGGCTGAACAGTGATACGAACATTGACGGGGTAATGAAAGCAGCCCTTGCTCATTTTTGGTTTATTATCATTCACCCTTTTGATGATGGCAATGGACGTATTGCAAGAGCACTATCGGATATGTTACTTGCACGGTCAGAGGATAGTTCTCAAAGATTTTACAGCCTTTCAAGCCAGATATTGACTGAAAAGAAAGTCTATTACGCCGTTTTACAAAAAGTTCAACATAGTCAGGGAGATATAACAGAATGGCTGGATTGGTTTTTAAACTGTATGTACCGGGCATTGATGTCGACCGAAGAAACGCTAAAGAGAGTTCTTTACAAAGCTGAATTTTGGGATAACCACAAAGAAACAATTATAAATAGCCGGCAACGGTTGATGTTAAATAAGCTTTTGGATGGATTTGACGGGAAGCTGAAAACTTCTAAATGGGCGAGAATAGCCAGGTGTTCTGCCGATACTGCTTTAAGAGATATTAAGGATTTAATTGAAAAAGGCATATTAAAGCAGGAAGAATCAGGAGGACGAAGTACAAATTACGAATTGGCTGAGAATAGTCTGAATTAGAAGTTTTTTTCTACTTTTACTTTTATGTCAGCAATAAACGGAATAGAAGAGGAAACCCTGATACGGTTTTTGGATCCCTTTTCAAGTGGCCGCCAACTGTTCGACTGGGTCGGAGCTTGGCCAATGCGCTCGCCGTATGCCTATGGTAATTTGATATTGAAATAATTGACTATTTTTAAGTCAAAATATTTAAG
>CAYMXK010000268.1:0-699 GCA_964393915.1 uncultured Prolixibacteraceae bacterium | reverse complement strand
GAAGAGGAAACCCTGATTCTGCGACTCATAAACAGCGACCAGACTGCTTTTGAATTGCTGTTCCGCTTTTACTATCCCGGACTGGTAACTTTTGTGTCGCAAATAATCTCAGACCGCGATGAAGCAGAAGAAATCGTTCAGGATTTTTTTGTGAACGTTTGGACAGCCAGGAAAACCATTCACCAGTCGAACTCATTAAAAAGTTACTTTTTTGTCTCGGTAAAAAACCGGGCATTCAATTACCTGAAGAAGGAGCAAATCAGGGAAAAAACTGTTGGCAAGCTGAAAGAACTGGTGGAGAAAGATTTTCTTTTCCAGCCCGACCTTTTTGTGGAATCGGAACTTCAGCGTGAAATTACGGCGGCGCTTGAAAAACTACCGGTCCGCACCCGCGAGGTTTTTATGATGAGCAGGTTCAAGGGTATGTCGAATGATGAAATTGCAATACAACTCGAACTTTCGAAACGCACGGTGGAAACCCAGATTTCCAATGCCTTGAGAATCCTGCGGGAAGAGCTGAAAGAATACCGTTTTTTGACACTTCTCTTTTAATTGGGTGGCGCGGTTTGAAACCACGTAATCCGTGTTTCTGAAAGATAGTTGTAGGTTAAATTACGAGTCAACTCCGAAAAGCCTTTTTCTGCCACAAAGGCACCAAGGCACCAAGGAACACAAAGATTAATCAACTGATTTTCATCA
>CAYMXK010000267.1:0-6765 GCA_964393915.1 uncultured Prolixibacteraceae bacterium | reverse complement strand
AAATTGCTTTTAGCTTTGTTATCTTTTCTGAATGCCATATAAGCTAAAGTTATTTAATTGAATCAGAACCATTAACCGGTTTCAAGTAATTATTCCATTCTGACGCTAAGGCCAAGACCACGCAATTCGTGTAAGAGCACATTCAACGATTCGGGAATTCCGGGCTGGGGCATCGGTTCTCCTTTAACGATCGCTTCGTATGCTTTAGCCCTACCCATCACATCATCCGATTTAACGGTCAGAATTTCCTGCAGAATATGAGCAGCACCAAATGCTTCCAGCGCCCAGACTTCCATTTCACCAAAACGCTGGCCACCGAACTGGGCTTTACCACCAAGGGGCTGCTGCGTAATAAGCGAATAAGGCCCGATTGACCTGGCATGCATTTTATCTTCAACCATGTGACCGAGTTTCATCATATAGATGATACCTACAGTTGCCGGTTGATCAAAAGGCTCACCGGTTTCTCCGTCAAACAGGACAGTCTTGCCAAATTTCGGCACGCCTGCCTTTTCTGTGTAGTCGGAGATTTCTTCGAGAGTTGCACCGTCGAAGATAGGTGTGCTGAATTTAAGACCGAGTTCCTTGCCAGCCCAGCCAAGTACAGTTTCATAAATCTGTCCAAGGTTCATACGGGAAGGCACGCCCAACGGGTTAAGTACAATATCAACGGGTGTACCATCGGCGAGGAAAGGCATATCCTCTGAGCGCACAACCCTGGATACAATACCCTTGTTTCCGTGGCGGCCCGCCATTTTATCACCGATCTGCAGTTTCCGTTTCTTTGCAATATATACTTTGGCAAGCTGAATGATACCAGCAGGCAGCTCATCACCAATCGTAACGTTGAATCGTTCACGGCGGGCAACGGCCTCAGCTTCCTTGTATTTCATTATGTAGTTGTTGACAAGCCTGAAAATCAAATCATTCTTGTCTTTATCAGTGGTCCACTTCGCCGGATTGATATTCAGATAATCAATTTCCTGAAGCTGCTTAAGGGTAAATTTCAACCCTTTGGCAATAATTTCAGTTCCAAAATAATCTTTTACCCCCTGACTGGTTTTCCCGGATACAAGTTCATAAAGTTTCTCTTCAAGCTTTATGCGTAATTCAGCAACGTCCTTGTCAAACCGGTCATCGATTTGCTCCAGTAAAGGCTTGGTCGAAAGCTTGCCTTTCTTTTCCTTGTTTACCCTGGAGAAAAGTTTTTTGTCGATTACGACACCGGTAAGAGAGGGAGAAGCTTTCAGAGAAGCGTCTTTAACATCACCTGCCTTGTCGCCGAAGATAGCACGAAGCAGTTTTTCTTCGGGAGATGGATCTGATTCACCTTTGGGAGTAATTTTACCGATAAGGATATCACCGGGTTTCACAATAGCTCCAATGCGGATCAAACCATTCTCGTCGAGGTTGCGGGTAGCTTCTTCGCTTACATTAGGTATATCAGAAGTAAACTCCTCAACACCACGTTTTGTATCCCTTACTTCGAGACTGTATTCGTCAACATGGACGGAGGTAAAGATATCTTCCCGGACAATCCGCTCAGAAATTACAATGGCGTCCTCATAGTTGTACCCCTGCCATGGCATAAATGCAACCATCAGGTTACGGCCTAAAGCAAGTTCACCATTCTGGGTAGCGTAACCTTCTGTAAGGATTTGTCCTTTACTGATCCTCTGCCCTTTAACCACCATTGGTTTCAGGTCGACTGTAGTTCCCTGGTTGGTTTTTGAATATTTCGGAAGGTTGTATGTAACTACTTCCGGATCGAAACTCACGAATTTATCTTCATCGGTCATATCATACCGAACGATAATCTGCTTAGAATCAACATATTCAACAACACCGCCTGCTTCAGCTTTAATAAGCACCCTGGAGTCACTCGCAGCCCTGCCCTCAAGACCCGTTCCTACGATCGGAGCCTCAGGACGAAGTAACGGTACAGCCTGGCGCATCATGTTGGAACCCATTAACGCACGGTTGGCGTCATCGTGTTCGAGGAATGAAATCAGTGATGCAGCAAGGGACGCAATCTGGTTCGGCCCAACGTCCATCAGGTTCACAGTCTCCCGGTCGACCAGCGGATAGTCACCATCCAAACGGGCTTTAACCTTCTGGTTCATGAAATTACCGTCCGGATCTATCGGGGCATTTGCCTGGGCAATGATACGTCCTTCTTCTTCTTCAGCGGTAAGGTAAACCACACCTTCATCAGACAGGTCAACCCTTGAATTTTCCACTTTCCTGTAAGGGGTGGAGATAAACCCGAGTTCATTTATCTTTGCAAATACGCAAAGAGACGATATCAGACCGATGTTGGGCCCTTCGGGTGTTTCAATCGGACATAACCTGCCGTAGTGGGTAAAGTGAACGTCGCGTACTTCGAAACCTGCACGTTCGCGTGAAAGACCACCTGGTCCGAGAGCCGACATACGCCGCTTGTGCGTCATTTCAGCCAACGGGTTGGTCTGGTCCATAAACTGCGACAGCGCATTCGTTCCGAAAAACGAGTTAATTACCGACGACAATGTTTTTGAATTGATCAGATCAATAGGGGTGAAAACTTCGTTGTCGCGGACATTCATCCTCTCGCGAATGGTACGTGCCATACGCGCAAGACCAACTCCGAACTGACCATAAAGCTGTTCACCTACAGTTCTTACCCGGCGGTTACTCAGGTGGTCGATGTCATCAACATCGGTTTTTGAGTTAATCAGCTGGATAAGGTATTTGATAATTTCAATGATATCTTCCTTTGTAAGAACCTTGGTATTCATTTCAATATCAAGACCAAGCTTCTTGTTGATGCGGTAACGGCCGACATCACCCAGATCGTATCGTTTATCAGAGAAGAAGAGTTTATCGATAACATCTCGCGCAGTAGCTTCATCAGGCGGTTCAGCATTACGCAACTGCCTGTAGATATGAAGAACTGCCTCCTTCTCAGAGTTACATGGATCTTTCTGCAATGTATTGTAAATAATGGCAAAATCCTGTTGGTTTTGCTCCTCTTTGTGCAGAAGGATATTTTTCACACCTGCTTCAATAATTTCATCGATATGGTCATCGTTGAGAATTATTTCACGGTCGATGATGACTTCATTCCTTTCAATGGAAACAACTTCACCAGTATCCTCATCAACAAAATCTTCAATCCATGATTTCAATACCCTTGCGGCCAGTCTTCGTCCGACAACCTTTTTCAAACCTGCTTTGGAAACCTTAATTTCATCAGCCAGATCGAAAATTTCGAGAACGTCTTTATCACTTTCGTAACCGATAGCACGCAACAATGTAGTCACCGGCAGCTTTTTCTTGCGGTCGATGTATGCATACATTACATTGTTTATATCGGTGGCGAATTCGATCCAGGAGCCCTTGAAAGGGATTATCCTGGCGGAGTAAAGTTTTGAACCATTGGCGTGAACGCTTTGTCCGAAAAATACTCCGGGCGACCTGTGCAACTGGCTGACAATAACCCTTTCAGCACCATTAATAATAAAGGTGCCCCTTTCGGTCATGTAGGGGACCGTCCCCAAATACACATCCTGAACAACGGTATCGAAATCCTCATGTTCAGGATCGGTACAATACAATTTCAGTTTGGCCTTTAACGGTACGCTAAAGGTCAGTCCTCTCTCGATACATTCGTCGGTAGAATATCTTGGAGGATCAACCTGATAATCAATAAACTCCAAAACAAAATTATTCCGCGTATCGGTGATAGGGAAATTCTCATGAAAAACTTTGTGTAGTCCCTCCTCTTTCCGGTTATCAGGCGTTGTCTTTAACTGGAAAAATTCTCTGAACGATTTAACTTGTACTTCCAAGAAGTCAGGGTAATCAAACCTGGTCTGTGTTGAGGAAAAACTTATCCTCTCGTTCTTTTTGTTTACGAACATGTATTTATACTGGTTAAGTAATATAAAATATAAATACAAAAAGGTTTAGAATCTCATCGGAGTAAGATTCTAAACCGTATTTACCATTAAGGCTTCCACCTATTTAATTTCAACTTCGGCTCCGGCCTCTTCGAGCTGTGCTTTTAACGCTTCAGCTTCTTCTTTTGATACTTTCTCCTTAATTGCTTTAGGAGCTGCGTCAACGACTTCTTTTGCTTCTTTCAAGCCAAGGCCGGTTAATTCCTTAACGAGTTTTACAACCTGTAGTTTGGATTGACCTCCAAATTTCAGGATTACGTCGAACTCGGTCTGTACGGCTTCGGCAACTGCATCGCCACCTGCAACGGGTGCAGCAACTGCAACAGCAGCGGCAGCAGGTTCAATACCGTACTCGTCTTTCAGAATTTTAGCCAATTCGTTAACCTCTTTAACAGTCAAGTTTACTAACTCTTCTGCAAGCTGTTTTAAATCTGCCATCGTATTTAATTTTTAATTAATTGTTACTAAAATAATTATTTCTTCTCCTCGAGTGTCTTGAGGACACCGTGTAAAATGTTACCACCCGACTGCAACTGTGAAAGCACGGTTTGCATAGGCGATTGAAGCATTGCAATAACATCAGCGATAAGTTCATTCTTCGATTTAACTGCAATAAGTGCATCCAGCTGATCGTCACCGATATAAACCGATTCTTCCACATAAGCGCCTTTAAGCAACGGCTTTTTACGTTTTTTGCGGAATTCCTTGATCAACTTGGCAGGTACATTTGCATTTTCGGTGAACATTACCGATGTATTGCCTTTGAGAATCTCGTAAAGCTCTTCAGTATCCTTTTCAGATTTTTCGAGTGCTTTGCGCAATAGGGTGTTTTTGACTACAACCAGTTTTACATCCTGTTTGAAGCATTTACGTCTCAGGTCGCTGGTATCAGCGGCGTTGAGGTCACTAATGTCAGCAAGGTAAAAATGGTTGCTAGAATTGATTTGTTCGACTAAACTATCAATAATAGTTGCTTTTTCAGAACTTTTCATAACGACACATTTTTAGTCAGTAACTGACTTAGGTTCAACTTGAATACCAGGACTCATGGTACTTGAAAGGTAGATACTCTTGATATAGGTACCGTTGGCGGCAACAGGCTTTAGTTTTACTATCGTGTGAACGAACTCCCTGGCATTGTCCTTGATCTTGTCAACGCTGAAAGAGACTTTACCAATTGAGGTATGCACGATACCAAACTTATCAACTTTAAAGTCGATTTTACCTTGTTTGACTTCCTGAATGGCTTTACCTACATCCATGGTAACGGTTCCACTTTTGGGGTTAGGCATCAATCCACGGGGTCCGAGGATTCGTCCTAAAGCACCAATTTTTCCCATTACCGGAGGCATGGTAATTATGACATCCACATCAGTCCATCCACCTTTTATCTTATCGATGTATTCATCGAGTCCAACATAGTCAGCTCCTGCATCTTTGGCTTCCTGTTCTTTATCAGGGGTAACCATTGCCAGCACTCTGACATCCTTTCCTGTACCATGGGGTAACGAAACTACGCCTCTAACCATTTGGTTAGCCTTCCTTGGATCAACACCAAGACGGATGTCGATATCCACGGAAGCGTCGAATTTGGTGAACGTGATGTTCTTTACCAATTCTGCAGCCTCATCGATGGAGTATACTTTTCCCTTCTCGAGATTCCCAAGTGCAGCTTTTTTATTTTTCGTAATTCTGCCCATCGTATAAAATTTAATTAATTATTGAATGGAGATACGCCATCTACGTTGATCCCCATACTCCTGGCAGTTCCAGCTACCATGCGCATAGCGGCATCTAAAGTAAAACAATTGAGGTCAGCCATTTTGTTTTCAGCAATTTCCTGTACCTGTTCCCAGGTAACTGAACCTACTTTTTTAACGTGTGGTTCGGCTGAACCTTTTTTAGCTTTTGATGCATCTAGCAATTGGATGGCCACAGGGGGTTGTTTGATAATGAAATCAAACGATTTATCAGCATAAACAGTAATGATTACAGGCAATACCTTTCCGGCCAGGTCGGCCGTACGCGCATTGAACTGTTTGCAAAACTGCATAATGTTGACCCCTTTGGAGCCAAGAGCTGGTCCTACCGGTGGTGATGGATTTGCAGCACCACCTTTGATCTGTAATTTGATTAATCCAGCAATTTCTTTCGCCATAGCAAAATTTTAGAGCGTTATTACTCCTTCTCGACCTGAAGGAAGCTAAGTTCCAAAGGAGTTTTTCTACCAAAAATCTTCACCATTACCTGCAACTTTTTCTTCTCCTCATTGATTGCCTCAATGGTTCCGTTAAAGCCGTTAAATGGTCCATCGATTACTTTTACGGTTTCACCCACCATGAAAGGGTTATTCATTTCTTCACCGGTTTCAGCAAGCTCATCCACCTTACCCAGTATTCTGTTCACTTCATTCTGGCGCATCGCTACAGGGTCTCCACCTTTGGTGTCGCCCAAAAAACCGATAACATTGGGAATATTACGTAATATATGCGTAACCTCTCCCACCAGCGATGCTTCAATAAGAACATAGCCCGGATAAAAGTTTCTTTCTTTACTGATTTTTTTGCCGTTCCGAATCTGATAAACCTTCTCGGTAGGAATTAAAACCTGTGTAACAAAACCCTGAAGATCACCTCTTGCGATTTCGCTTTCGATGTATTCCTTCACCTTCTTCTCTTTTCCGCTTATCGCACGAAGGACATACCACTTATTACTAGTTTCGCTCATTGTGACTTCAGTTGATAATTAATAAAATAAGCCATAAATAAATTCCATTATGTTCTCAAAAGAGATATCCATAACGAAAATTACAAGTGCTATAATA
>CAYMXK010000266.1:0-6790 GCA_964393915.1 uncultured Prolixibacteraceae bacterium | reverse complement strand
ATCAGCCCACAACCATCAGAAATTGTGCGATTATTGATAACGGGAAAGGATTGGATCAGGCGCTGGCCACCGGAGGCATTGAGGGGCCGCCCTCACAAAGGGTTATTTTTGAAAACGTGACTTTTGTTGATTTGAGTTATGTTGGCCTGGATGTCAATTGCTCTTCAAAAGACTATAATCAACTTGGAACCCCCCAGCTTATTGTGAAGGATTGTCTGTTTAACTTACCTGATGGTGTTCCTGCATTGCGGATTAAAAACTCCAATGGTGTAAGCATGACGGGAAATAGATTCGCATACAAGGATAAGGTACCAAACGAAAAGGACCTTTTTCAGCTGACCAATACGGAATTTCTTAAATTCACGGACAACGAATATCAAAAGGGTTGGTATACCTGGGACAGCGATAACGACGGACTTGCTGATGCACTTGAAAAACCGGGGGATGCCGATGGAGATGGTATTGAAAATAAATTTGATCCCGATTCGAATAACAATGGGATAAATGATTTTGATGAGTTCAGAATGGGGAAAGATCCATTTAAAACATTTGAAAGCAAACAATTAAAATAAAATGAACAAACTGTCTCACTTTTGGCTTATGGCAGCTCTGGTTCTGTCAGCGCCGTTTGCAGCTTTGGCAAAGAACGTGAACTTGCCGGTCGCATCGCAGTCCGCAGCAAACAATCCACCGGAAGCTCCGACCCGGCTGCTGATGGACCTGCTTTCGGAGCCTCTCGCACTCGAAAACCCTAATCCAGTGATGGGATGGATCGTGAACGATCCCGATACAGGTGAACGCCAGACGGCCTGGCAAATCCTGGTCTCCGATTCTCAGGCAGCGCTGGACTCCGGCAATGGCAACATCTGGGACAGCGGTAAAACCCTGTCCGCCGAGTCGGGCAATGTTCCTTACACGGGCCCGCCGCTCGCACCCGATAAGGTCTATTTCTGGAAGGTGCGCACCTGGGACAAGGCCGATGCCGTCAGCCCTTATTCGCAATTCCAGATGTTCTCTACTGCCGTAAAAGAGAGCTGGCTTGCCAAAGCCATCTGGGGAAAGGCCCGGCAACCCGAAGTGGCTAACGACGAATTTGTCTTCCTCCGGAAAACATTTGATCTGCCCGACAAGAAAATCGTGCTCGCCATAGCCCATGTCACAGCGCTCTCGCCAGAGCCGGCCAATCAATATGTCTACCAGCTCCGCATCAACGGTGACTTTATCGGTGCCGGCCCGCCACGCGGCTACACCGCTGATCAGGTGATCCCAGCCCAGATCAAACCATCCACACGTGCAGCGGGCGTCGTCAACCGATACAACACCTTCAATGTTACAGATGCCTTAAAACCCGGACAGGCCAACGCGATTGGTGCCCTATGCCACACCACCGAAGATAAGCGGTTTCTTTTTCAGATGAAGATACACTTCCTCGATGGCACACACCAGACCATCGTTTCCGATGAAGGATGGAAGGCGCTACCGGCGGGAAGCACTGTCATCACGGACCAGGGGAACATTTCCTTCCATTATTACCACGCACCGCGCGAGGGGATCGACGCGCGGCAATTTCCGTTCGGATGGGACATGCCAGGATTTGATGACGCCTCGTGGCAGGCTGCCGATGTGGAGGAACCCATCACGAATCTAACTGCCTCCGCAACCCTCAACACCCGGCAGTATGCCCACGCACCCGCAAGCGTCATCAAAAAGGGCGACGGCCATTACTACATCGACTTCGGTAAATCACGCGTCGCAGGGCTGCGACTCGAAATAGAAGGCAGCTCCGGGCAGCAGGTGGAAATCAGGCTCGGAGAGGAGCTCGAGGCTCCCCAAACAGTCCTCCACAAGATGCGCACCGGCAACACTTATCAGGAAGTCTGGACGCTGAAGGACGGTCCGCAAACCCTGGAGAACTGGGGCTACCGGGTCTTCCGCTATGCCGAACTCATCAATATTCCCGAACCTTTCGACGCATCACGTATCCGCGCTATGGAACTGCGGCAACCGTTCGACGACGATGCTTCCTCGTTTGAATCATCCGACCCCATGCTCAACGCTGTCTGGGAACTCTGCAAATACACCATAAAGGCGCTTTCCCTCGACATGTATGTAGACACCCACACCCGCGAGCGGCTCAACTACGAGGGGGGCATCTTCACCGAGCAGATATCCGACTACACCGTCCACGGTGAATACGCCTTTCCGCGCTTTTCCATCGAACATCCCTACCTGCGTCCCACATGGCCCACTGAGGGTAAACAAAACTCGGTGATGATGGCGAAGCTCGACTACCTCTATACCGGGAACCCCAACTCGCTGCGCAAACACTACGATATTCTTAAAACGAAGACCCTCGAACCTTTCATCAACGCTGATTTTCTCGTCGAGAAAGCCATCGATGCCGGCGGTCAGCACGGAACCTACGGCAAGGACATGGTGGACTGGCCAATCTCCGAACTGGACGGTTTCCAGTTCACTCCCATCAATACGGTAATCAACGCCTTCAACTATCAGGCAATCATCGACCTCTCCTTTATAGCCGGTGTACTTGGTGAAAAGAAGGAGTCGGCCCGTTACGCTGAGCTTGCGGCTAAACTTCGCAAAGCCATCAACACCCATCTCTTCGACAGCGTGGCCGGAAAGTTCAAAGACGGAAAGAATTCCACCAACCACTCGATCCACGCCAACGCCATACTTATGAGCCTCGGCATGGTAGATCCTGAGCATTTCGAAAGTGTTGCCAACTTCATCTCCAGCCGCGGAATGGTCGGCAGTGTCTATCTTGCGCAATTCCTGCTTGACGGCCTGTATCTCAGCCACCGTGCCGGGGCTGCACTTGAGATTCTCACCTCGAACGGACTGCGAAGCTGGGGCAACATGCTCAACAAGCTCGGCGCCACCCTGACCGGTGAGGCATGGGACCCGTCGATCAAGATAAACATGAGTTTTTCCCATCCCTGGGCGACTGCTCCCGCCAACGTCATTCCCCGCGGCATGTTCGGCATCGTTCCGCTGGAGCCCGGGTTCGCGCGCTTTCAGATCAAGCCACAGCCAGCCTCGCTTCAGTGGGCCACCCTGACCACCCCTTCAATCAAAGGACCGATCCGTGTTGCATTCAAACAAACCGGTCGACTGTTTGAAATGACCGCTTCCATCCCTGTGAACACTACCGCAAGGATCCTCCTGCCCATGAAAGAGGGGGCTGTGGCCACCATGAACGGGAACCCCGTTGATGGCACGATCGAAATTGGATTTCTGGTCATCGATACAGTCGGTTCTGGAAGCCACAGCTTTGAGGTCACGAGTGGTTTATAGTGCCCGGGGTACATCGAAATGAGCCGGCATTCCAACGAATGCCGAAAAACAAATACTGGAACAGCGATCCATTTCATTCCTGCGAAGGCAGGAAACCAGACAAGTCCACTGGATTCCCACTATCGTGAGAATGAGGGGTAGAAATGAGATATATACTTTTTAAAAACTAACAATATAATGAGATGAATAATTTCGAAAATGTAACAGTAGTAAAAGCGGCGAATATTTATTTCGGGGGACAAGTGACGAGTCGTACGCTGATTTTCCCCGACGGATCAAGGAAGTCGCTCGGTGTCATGCTGCCTGGCGAATATGAGTTTGGAACCGCTGAGAAGGAAATCATGGAAATTCTGTCCGGTGAGCTGGAGGTATTGCTGCCAGGTTCTTCTGACTGGCAACCTGTCAGGGGCGGAGAATCCTTTGAGGTGCCGCCATCTTCAAGGTTCAGGGTCAGCGTTAAAACCCTTACAGACTATTGCTGCTCTTTCATCGCCTGATGGAAATAAGGATTCAGCGATGGTGCTTTAGTCCGAAACTGCATAAAGGCAAATTGCGGGCAATCAGGAGTTGCACCCTGATGTTGATTGGTGTGAACCGATAAGTTAATCGGGAAGTGGGAGGACGTTTGTCAACAGCAATGGACGGATGGATCTGATATTGATGAGCCCGCCTTTGCATATTGGTTTTTATTCACTGGATATGAACATCCTGGCCCTCGCGGGAATGGGAATCTGCCTTTGGAAGAGCGATGCCTGCCAAAAACAGGCGAACCTGGCCGTCGCCGGGGCACGTTGGCAATTGAGGGAGATGGGGAGGGAAATGTCTCATCTCACCTGGGAAACTGAACTCCGTTTTGCTCAGGTAGAAAGAAACATTAAAGTTTTTCAATAAAAGGTCACTTAAAAGGTCCAACAATTCTGAGAAAATTGAAAAAAATATGTTGCGATTATCATTCATCACTTTTGTGGCTTTCTTATTATTGGTGTTGGCACTGATTGCTGATGCCCAAGAGCACCACCGCGCCATCAGGGTGAAACTGCCCGGCCAGGAAAATAACCGTATCAGAGCCTCCATGCCGGGCATCGGCTGCTGGTTTTGGGTCGGACATGAGTTCGAACCTGACGGGTACAAAGCATTCATTGATTTATATGCAAAACATACCAATTTTCAGTTGCTGACCACCTCTATCCGGCACGACCGGTGGGTTGGCGATCCTGCAGTGCGCGATCAGGTAAAAGCTGCTGCGGTTTATGCTCAGGCTTACGACATGGGCATCGTCTTTGATCTGGATATCCGGCTTTCACGGGAATCTTTCCGGGAGCAGTTCCCGGACGAACAGCAGGAAATGGTCAGGATGACTGAGACCGGGCTAAAAGAAGAGGGAATCGTTTCTTTAACCATAGAAGGGATGAAGTTAGGGGATCACTATACCTTTGGCCCGGCTCCTGATTATGATTCCTACTCCTCCCGTTTGCTTCGTGTTTATTCCTATAATGCATCGGGCAGCGATGTGCAGGACATTACCAATCGCTGCACAGTGGATAGGGCAGACGGTGACACTCTTCAGATAGCCATTGCCTGCAATGCCCGGGACAAAGGACGCACAGCCTTAGTCATGGCTGCATTTGCTTTTTTTACACCCGATGTCTTCTCACCGCACTTGCCATTGTTTGAAAAGAAACTGCTTCAACAATACGCAGATGTGCCGTTGGCAGGCGCCTGCAAGGATGAGTGGGGATTTCCCGGAAGGTTCACCCCGCATACCAGCGACCTCTGGTATTCCGGAAATATGGCGAAGGCTTACGCTGACCGCAGGCCGGGTCGAGACCTCGTCAGAGATATGCTTTTAATGTTTAAGGGTGAAACCGGAAAACAATCTGAGCGCGTTGCTGCCATCAACCACTACATGCAAATGATCTGGCAGCAGTGTGCCAAAGTGGAGAATTTCTATTATGATTCCATTAAAGAAATTTTTGGCGAAACTGCCATGGCCATGACCCACCCAACATGGGTTCCTTTCCCGGATACCAGGGAAATTTTTAAAAACGGACTGCATTGGTGGGCTGCAAAGCGGGACCTTGCCCAAACAGATGAATCCACACCTTACTGTGTGCGCACGGCCCTTGCCAAGAAATGGCAAAGTCCGTTGTGGTACAATATGTATTATAACAAATCCCTGGATTCATATAAGTCCGAATTGTGGCAAAGCCTGCTGGGTGGCGGACGATTGAATTATCATCAGTTGTTCCCTTTTCCCGATTGGCTTTCTGATCCTGACTGGAACAAGGCGCTTCTGAATGACTCATTGATGCAGGCTGAATCAAGGGTACAACTCTTAAACTATATTTCAACAAAACCCATTGATTGTCCGGTTGCAGTCATTTTCGGACATGCGGCGGCAATCAACTGGACTGAACCGGGTTTTGCAGACGTGGGTTTAATGGTAACCGACAAACTTTGGGAAGCAGGTTTCTATGCAGATCTCATTCCAACCAGCGAAATTGCCAGTGGTGCTTTGAAAATAGGTGAGGACGGCAGCATCCAGTATGGGCCGCAACGATACAAAGCAGTTGTACTGCACAATCCGGAGTATGAACAAAAGGAGACGGCTGATTTCTTTACCAGAGCTTCGGCTAACGGCATAACGAAGATGTATTGGACAGGTACCTGGAGCAAAGACTTTGAGGGCAACCCTTACGATGGCGCTGCTGTCTTACCTGCACCCATGAAACATCTGGATGGCAACAATGCTGCAAAGGAAATAATTGAGTTTTTGAAGTCAACAGGCACTGTGCCCAATGCCATCTGCACACCCAATAATGCGAATTATGGTTCAAGCATGGTGCCGGGAACCAGCGGGCAGTTGCGTCTTATTGACGGCACCGTCATACTTGCATCCGGAAGCAATAATGTGATGGGCGATCCGGTTCAAAAATCCTTAAAAGTTGACGGACATAGTGTCACCTTTGATGCTGTTGGATTAGCAGCGGTAAGGTTAAACCAAAACGGGGACGTTGAAGCGCTCGCAGGCGGTGGTTTGAAGTTGTTTGCGACAGATGACATGAGGATTGAACTATCAGGGCGAACGGATCTGGCCCTGTGGAAAGATACAGAAGGGAAGTGGCATGGTGTGCTGCATGGTTTTGAGGGTCCGGTTCCTGATGAATTATCCAGGATCACATCGAACTGGGTGAATGTTAGGGTTCCTGCTGTTTTAATGGAATAGTCAGGTAACAGACGGATTCAGATTAACACTAAGTTAGATATTTCACACGAATGAAATATCTTAAACAATGTCGTTACGAATGATTCATGATTTTCAACCTACTATTAACCACAAAGACTACAAAGTGAACACAAAGGAACACGAATATAAAGTCCTCATATATAGTACTTTGTGTGCTTTGTGAAATACTTGGAGCACTTTGTGGTTAAATTTTCATTTGTTCCTAAGTCAGTTTATCGTCATTAACTA
>CAYMXK010000265.1:0-6843 GCA_964393915.1 uncultured Prolixibacteraceae bacterium | reverse complement strand
GTGCACCACCACCACCTCTGCCCGATGATCAGCGATGCAGGTATCAATTAAAAGACATAATGGAATTCGTAGCAACCGCTTAGCAATTAAAATATTGTAGAAAAACGACAAATATGAAAATGACAATTTTTAAAACCAGCTTAATTTTTATTCTGGTGCTTTCAGGATTAGTTTTTAGCAATGTAGCCCACGGTTCTGAAGAGGATTCCAAAAGCTTCAGAAAGAATCTCTTAACCGAGTTGGTAAGGCAGAATGATGAGGCTGTAGCCAATGTGCTTATGCACCAGTGGACCAGCAGGGATAACAAGTATTACGGAGCGGTATTCAACGGCGACAGTGTGGTAACACCCATAGGCACAGCCGGAATGATTCAGACGCTGATGTGCAGTTACGTGTCGCCCGGATCGAAGGTTTATCGCTCCCGGGAAATTCTCGACCGCATGATCATGGCTGCTGAAGGATTGCTGAATCTTCAGCACGAAGACGGGACCATCGATCTGCTTTCGACCAATTTTCATTCCACACCCGACCTGGGTTTTGCCGTTTACCCGATAGCCTTTGCCTATTCGATCATGTTGCAGAACAAGCAGCTGGAATATGGTGAACTTGGAGCGCATCTCAGGGAATTTATGCTGAATGCAGGACGGGCTTTGTCGACCGGAGGTGTGCATACGCCCAACCACAGGTGGGTAATTTCCGGGGCTCTGGCGTGGATTCACTCTTTTTTCCCCGATCCGGTTTACAAATCGCGGATACTGCAGTGGCTGGCCGAAAAAATAGACATTGATCCCGACGGACAGTACCATGAACGGAGTACAGCCGTCTATACACCGGTAACCAATAACAGTCTGATCGATATCGCCCGCAAAATGGACATGGATGAAATATATGAAGCCGTTAGAAAAAATCTGGACATGACCTTTTATTATGTCCGTTCCAATGGCGAGATAGCCACAGAATCGTCAAACCGTCAGGATAAATTCCAGCAAAGCAATATGTCAGGTTATTTTCATGCATACAATATTATGGCTTTGCTTGACAAAAACGGCAGATATGCCGGAATGACCAGATACATCAGCGAGACGGTAACTACCAGACAACTGGCGTATATGCTGCCCTATCTGCTGGAGGACCCTTCACTTCTTGGTGAACTTCCGGAGGCAGAACCCCTGCCGGAGCGATATCACAAACATTTTCCCTATTCCGACATAGTGAGGATTCGTGATGGAAATACCGATATGTCGGTGATTACCGGCAACACCATATTTTTTACCTTTTTCAGGGGAGAAGCTGCACTGGAGGCTGTAAGGCTTGCTTCTGCCTTTTTTGGAAAAGGACAATTCCAGAGTTCCCAAATGGAAAAAGAGGGGGACACATATATCCTATCCTCGGTTCTTTATGGCCCTTATTATCAGCCATTGCCAAAAGAGAAGATTCCGCAGGAAGGGGAGTCCTGGGGACAGGTTTCACGGCTTGAACGCGAACAGTCGGAAATTCAGACCCTGTCGGTAAAGGTTTTTATAACTCCACAGGGAAAAAAAGCCTCAGTCAGAATCGTGGTTGACGGTCCGGAGAACCTGCCCGTATCATTGGAACTGGCTTTCCGTCAAGGAGGCACATTCGAAGGCGTAACGCCCAAAAAGGGAACAATGCAGACTTACCTGCCGGGTGATGGAGATTCTTTTTCTTACACCTATGGCAAGGATACCATTCGTGTAGGGCCGGGAAAAAGAGAGCACAACTGGACGCAGCTCAGGGGAGCTTTACCCAAAATAGAGGCAGAATCCGTCTATTTTACTGCCTATGGACCCTGTGAATTTAATTTTACCATCGAATGAGTTTTCTGACAGGAGTAAAAAAGACCCTTATTAAACGATTATAAGCGATCCCTACCTAATTCTCGGCCTTTATTGAATAGACGCTGCTGACCGGTCATAATCCTAAAAAGAGTAGAAGAATTTAAACCACCGATAAATTCAAGAGAGTAACCGATATTCAAATCATTTACATTACTTTCATGATCATTAATAACAGACTCAGGCAATTCTCAAAAACCGGTATTGGCAGCGTTGGCTACTTTCGCCGTGTCCTGCTAATTGGGGCAATGGCCCTTCTTGCATCTTATTTCAATTCGTGTATTTCCCCTGATAAGGGACTGAAGTCCACGGATGAAAGGGTTTACCCAATGAAGGTGTATTCCAGGTACCTTGATATCCCTGAACCATCTGCCGGCATCGAAGTACGTACAAATCCGCCGGTTTTACGCTGGCCTTTATCTAAAGAGAAGGACGTTAGGTATGATGTTCGACTCTCACAATCAGCTGATTTTGAAGATGCATCCAGTATTTTGGGCATCGAAGCTACCTCCATGGCGTTGTTTAATCCGCACATTAAGCTTGATTCCGGCACCTGGTACTGGCAATACCGCATTTCCGGCAAGGCCTGGTCGGACATCTACCGGTTCAGGGTCGACCAATATGCAGTTCCCCTGGTTAGTCCGGAGGCCGCCCGCTTTTTAGAGGCTTTGCCGGCAGGACATCCCCGTGTGCTGGCAGACGAAAACGACCTGCCCGGATTGAGATCAAAGCCGGCCAGTGCTGATTCCAGGGCTATTCTGGAAGAAGCAGAAAAGGCCCTGGCAGCAAAATTTCCCAATGAGTCACAGGGCATTCCGGTGCTCTTAGGTGGTGAAGATGCAGAGCAGTCCCGTAAATTTAGACAGGACGCGAGCCTGCTCCTTGGAAACTTATCCTATGCTGCCATTGCTCCCCTCTGTGAAGCCTACATCTTAACCGGCGATCAGAAATACGCGGGCAAAGCCATCCAAAACGCCCTTAAGGTAGCAGCTTTTGAACCGGGTGGCGTGTCGGCATTCAGTGATTTTGGCGATGCCCGTTGTATGTTGTCCATGGCACTGGTGTATGATACATTTCATCAGCATTTAAGTGAATCCCAAAGGTCTGCCCTGCTTAAATCCATTGCCGGGAGGGCCTCCGGGTTTTACCACAGTTGGATCAATAACCAGGAAGCCAGGTTGTTAAGCGGACATGTGTGGCAACATATCCTGCACTATTTTTTCCAGACAGCCATGGCCGTATACCATGATGTGCCGGAAGCGGCAGACTGGCTGGCCTATGCCTATGAGCTGTTCCTTTCCAGGACCCCTGTGCTGGGCGGCATGGACGGAGGCTGGGTGGAAGGTGTTTCCTACTTCCGGATGAACATGGAAACACTGATAGAAATCCCGCTTTACATTAAAAAGTATACCGGTTTTGACTTTTACAGGACGCATCCCTGGTACAGGGAACAGATTCAGTGGATGGTCTATCATATTCCGCCCGGATCGGCACCCGACGGCTTTGCCGACAATGTGGAGGAGATGGCCAGTCCGGGATCCGACTATATCGCCTTTGCGCAGGAGATGGCAAAACTATGCCAGAGCCCGTTAGCCTCCTGGTATGCAAGGGAATGTGAAAAATATGGCGATCGTCTTGACCATGGGCGGCGGCTTCTCCGGTGGACGAGACTTACCGGAACTGCCGGATTGCCCATGCCGGAGCCCGACGCTGAACTGGAATTGCCCATGGCGCGGCTATCGCACGATATTGGAATGGTGGCTATGCACACCCGGCCCGGAAATACAGCCAACAGCCTGGGTGTATTTTTGAAGTCAAGTCCGATGGGATGTTACGGGCATATGCTGGCCGACCAGAATGTATTCAACATACTGTACGGTGGAAAGAAGCTTTTTTACCGGACAGGCTATAAGGTAACCATGCAGGATCCGCACCGGACGGGCTGGTATCAGCATACCAAAAGCCAGAACGGGATGCTCATCAATGGCCAGGGGCAACCATGCAGTACGGAAGCATATGGCTTTATTGCCCGGTTCATGCAGGGTGGCGGACTAGCCTATGCCAAAGGTGACGCTTCATCTGCATATAGGAGCGAAGAGGCAGGCGAGGACCATGGCATGACACAATACTTCCGCCATATTGTTTTACTTGATTCTGATGTGGTAGTGATCTACGATGAGCTGGAGTCCGGGAAACCATCGGAATGGTCGTGGCTGATCCATTCTCATGATGAAATGATGCTTGACCAGACCAGTGGGGCCTTTTCCGTGAAAACTGAAAACGCCCATGGTGCAGGTCAGCTTTGGGCGTCTTCGCCTGTTACCTGGTTGCTTACCGATACGTTTGAGGTGCCGGCTGTCAACTGGCGCAACAGCATTTCGGCTGAGGGGGTTCCCAAAACCTACGATGCACCACAATGGCACCTGAAAGCCACCAATACAGACAAGGCGCGTACGATGCGGTATTTATCCATTATCCGGGTTTCCCCGGAGGGTGTTTCTGTTGGTGTATTAAAAAGTGAAATCATCAGGGGTGAAGTTATCGTTTCTTCCGGTAACTGGACGATCCGGGCTCATCTGGATCAGGGCATACCACCCGGAATGGTGATACAAAATACTAAAACGGGCACGGCATTTTCTTCCCATGGAGGCAAGATCAAAACAGGAAGATCTACATTTAAGGGTGAATTGCCGGGAAGTTCCCTGCTGGGTTTTATGGCCGGAGAATTGCCGGTTTTTGTCGAAGCGGAGGATCGGTTCCCTTATGTACCATATGATTTGCAGAGGGAATGAGAGTCACACCTTCGTGCCTAATCAGTATTATACCACCAAGGCACCAAGGCACGAAGGAACACGAAGGTTTTTCTTTGTGATTCTTGGTGTCCTGGTGTCTTGGTGGCAAAACAAACTCCCGCGAAGCCAAACTTTTATCTGTAAGGTCAATTGGATTGAATAAATTGAATGCTATATTTACATCAATGCTTACCATGAAAAACTATTTCAACATAAACGCTGCAGGTTTTACCATAGTGGCAGCCTCGGTGACACTGGGAATGACCTCTTGCAGCTCCCGTGAATCCGTGCCCAAAACACAATCCCCCAATATTATCCTGATCCTGGCCGATGACCTGGGATGGAGTTGTACTTCCCTCGGCATGGACAACAATGACCCGGAATCGCGCAGCGATTATTACGAAACGCCCAGGCTAGATCAGATGGCACTGGCAGGTCTCCGGTTTACAAACGCCTATGCACCGGCGGCCATCTGCTCCCCAACCCGGCGAAGTATCCTTCTCGGTCAAACCCCTGCCCGCCTTGGGGATGAAACCTTTTCAGAACAGATCAAGGCCGCCGGACAAGATAAGGTACTTACCATCCCGAGGGTTGTGAAGGCAGCCAATCCGGCATACAGGACAGCCCATTACGGAAAATGGGACCTTCGGGCTGATATTTTTCCGGAAGACATGGGGTATGACGAGAGTGACGGTGACACGGGCAACCGCAACGGCAACCTGATGACCGGGACGGCTGACAAATGGGGTGACCTTTTCATTACGGATGATCCCAAACGGATGGTCACCATCACCCGTCGTGCTGTCAATTTTATGGAGCGACAGGTAAAAGACAACCATCCTTTTTATCTCCAGGTTTCCCATTATGCCACCCATGTGGACATCCAGACAAGGGATTCTACTTTTGACAAGTACAACCAAAAACCTCAGGGTAAAAAGCATCACAATCCCGGCTGGGCAGGAATGCTGGAGGACCTTGACAGTTCCGTCGGGGATATTCTCGACGCAGTCGACCGCCTGGGCATTGCAGGCAATACCTATGTTATTTTTATGTCAGACAATGGTGCAGTGGAATTTCTTCCGCCGGTACCGACAGCGGAGAAACTTAATCACCCCGCTTCCTTTGATGCTCCGATGATAAATTCTCCCTTGCGCGGAGGAAAATGGACCCTTTACGAAGGTGGTATCCGCGTACCGTTTATCGTAAAGGGACCTGATGTTCAATCAGGGAGCATCTGCAGGGAAACCATTACAGGATGGGACATCCTGCCTACGATTGCCGGACTGTCAGGATTTCCGGGGCCGCTGCCTGCGAACCTGGATGGCGGCAGTTTTGCAGAGCTGCTCGATACCCCTGATGCAGGAGCGGTGACACGTGCCAATAATTTCAATATCTTTCACCGTTACCATGACGGCTATCCCCATTCAGTGATTATCCGGGGGGATTATAAGCTTATCCGTTTCTGGAAGGCCGGCCGGAATGAACTTTACAACCTCGGTATCGATAAAGGCGAACGTAATGATCTGTCCATAAGTGAACCTAAGGAAGTCATCGCACTTCAACACTTACTCGAAAATTACCTCCGGGAAGTCAACCCTGACCTGTACAATAAGCTTAAAGCATACGTCCCAGCTGAAAATAATCAATAATCAATAATCAATAATCAATAATCAATAGTCATTCAGTAGTCATTTAGTAGTCATTTAGTAGTCATTCAGTAGTCAATTAATAGTCATTCAGTAGTCAATTAATAGTCATTCAGTAGTCAATTAATAGTCAATTAGTAGTCATTAGTAGTCATTAGTAGTCAATTAATAGTCAATTAGTAGTCATTCGATAGTCATTCATCAATAATCATTCATCAATAATCATTCATCAATAATCATTCATCAATAGTCAATTCAATAGTCATTAATCAATAATAAATTACAAATGAAAACTTTTCATATAATAGCTTGCCTGGCTGCATCCGGTCTTTCAGGATGCGGGCCGGCTGTTCAGCAACCATCCACCCCCGCTTTGCCCAATATTGTTATTATCCTTGCCGACGATATGGGCTATGGCGATGTGAGCGCCCTCAACCCGCAATCGAGGATCCCGACACCCGCCATCGATGCAATGGTCAGGGAGGGTATCTCCTTTACCAGTGCCCATGCCGGGGCGTCGGTTTGCACCCCGTCGCGGTATGGATTGCT
>CAYMXK010000264.1:0-6851 GCA_964393915.1 uncultured Prolixibacteraceae bacterium | reverse complement strand
CAACTTCCTGCCAAAAGGCACGGTGGGTGAGCTGTTCAGCGCCGGACTGATTCCTTTGTATAATGTACTAACAGGAATTGAGGTTGCCGCGGCAATCGTAACCATCTTTCTGGCTTTGGTAATATTTAAAGAGGAGGATTCGAAATGACAGTATTTATCTTGTGTTTCATATTGTTCCTGGTAGGATTGTATGGTGTTATATCACGCCGAAACCTCATCAAGATTGTAATTTCTTTGTCGGTAATGGAGTTCAGCATCTTCCTCATGTTGGTGCTGATCGGATATATTGATGGAGGAATCGCACCTATTGTTACCAGTGATTTGCAGCCGGGACAGCTATTTGTTGATCCACTTCCCCAGGCGATGGTACTCACAGCTATTGTAATCGGGTTTGCCACCACTGCGATGCTGATGGCCATTGCCATCAGGCTTTACAGGAAATACAAAACATTCGACATCAGAGAAATAAGTAATCTAAGAGGATAGTATGATGAATTCAATCATTCCGGTATTCGTAATCGTTCCGCTGATTTCCGCATTGCTTATCATGATCTTCGGAAACCTGATTAAGGGGTTTCAACGCTATTTTGCAGCCTTTTGCACACTTGTGCTGGTGGTGATGAGCATTTATGCATTTATGAACCTGGCTCCGGATTCATTGATTTATTGTATTGGCGGTTGGGAATCTGCCAACCAGATCCCTTTTGCCATCTATCTCGTACTCGACGGGCTTTCAGTAATAATGCTCACGGTAATTTCCATCCTGGGTTTTCTGTCGTGTTTTTATTCCATTTCATACATGAGGAATTATACTTCAGAAAATAATTTTTATGCCCTTTTGTGTCTGATGATCGCCGGCATGAATGGAGTTGTACTGAGCGGTGACATTTTCAACCAGTATGTATTCCTCGAAATATCGGTAATCGCATCTTACGCCCTGGTAGCATTTGGCGTCGGAAAACAGGAACTCGAAGCATCTTTTAAATACCAGGTCCTGGGAGGGGTTGCTTCACTTTTCATCCTGATGGCGATCACCTTGATTTACTGGAAAACCAAAACACTGAACATCGCCGACATCAGGGAATTACTGACAAGCGGCAACAACCCATACTACAACCTGATGGTCCAGGCACTGATGCTGACAGGATTCGGACTGAAAGCTGCCATCATGCCCTTTCATGCCTGGCTGCCCGATGCCCACTCCTCTGCTCCCTCGCCCATTTCAGCGATGCTTTCGGGAGTGCTGATAAAAGCGGTTGGCATATATGTTATTATCCGTATCTTTTTCAATATGTTTCCGGTTTCCGCCCAAATTGGCTGGCTGGTAACCGTGCTTGGCGCCATTTCGATGGTAGCAGGGGTATTTCTGGCCTACGGACAATGGGATATCAAGCGGCTGCTGGCATACCACAGTATTAGCCAGATGGGCTATGTAGTGCTTTCCCTGGGCATTGGAATGCTCATTATTTCGCGGCATGGCCGCACAGAAGTGGCAGCCCTGGCCATTACCGGCGGATTATTTCATATGGTCAACCATGCCGTATTTAAAGGGCTTTTGTTTCTTAATGCAGGAGCCATCGAATACCGCACAGGCACAAGAAACCTCAGGGAGATGGGAGGACTCTCTGCCGCCATGCCGGCAACATCTGCCACCTCTTTTGTAGCCTCTATGGCCATATCAGGTATCCCGCCTTTTAACGGATTTTTCAGCAAGCTCATCATAATAGTTGCTGCCATAAAGGGACAATTCTATTTCCTGGCTCTGCTGGCTGTTATTGTCAGCATCATTACCCTCGCATCGTTTCTGAAATTTCAGCGATATGCCTTTTTCAATAAAGAGACTCAAGAACGCACCAACATAAAAGAAGTGCCCGGGCCGATGGTATTCAGCATGGTAACCCTGGCCGTCCTATGCCTGGCACTCAGTGCCCTTGCTTTTACCTTCCTCAGGGAGGCCGTGCTTTCACCTGCCGTTGATCTTTTGGTAAATACCGGCAGTTATTCTTTTAACCTATTGGGTAAGTAGAATGAAACAAGTGACAATTTTCATATTTCTGTTCGGGTTCTGGCTTATGCTGACCTTTAGTCTGGTGCTTTCCAATCTCATCGTTGGTGCCATTGCGTCCCTGATTGCCACCCTGATCTTTGGAAAACACTTTCTGTCTGGCGGTATAAGATGTATTGAACCCCACCGTTATTACTGGTTCCTCATTTACCTGGTAATTTTTATCTGGGAATGCATTAAGGCAAATTTTGATGTTGCCTACAGGGTACTGCACCCGGCAATGCCCATCAGGCCGGGGATTGTAAAAGTTAAAACTGAATTAAAATCCGATTTCGCACGGATGATGCTGGCCAATTCCATTACCATGACGCCAGGCACCATCACCGTCGACATTATCGGTGACTATTTCTATGTACACTGGATATTTGTGGGTTCAGAAGATCCTGAGATTTACAGCCACAAGGTTATGGGCCGGTTTGAAAAATACATCAAAAAGATATTCGAATGACAGAGTACTTGCAAATACTTTTATACATCCAGATTGCCCTCAGCGGTTTCTGTCTGTACAGGATTATCAGGGGGCCCTCTATTGCCGACCGGATGGTAGCCATCGATATTTTTGGCATTCTGGTTGTCGGCATTTGTGCTATCATGGCCATCCATACAGAGCGGGGTTTTATTCTCGATATAGGAATAGCCTGGATTATACTGAGTTTTATCGGAACCCTGACCCTGGCTAAGTATTTAAGCGGAAAGAAATTAAATGAATAATATGATCAGCTTTATTCTAATCTGCATTGGTATTCTCTTCAACCTGTTCGGGTGTATCGGGCTGATTCGCCTGCCCGATGTATACAACAGGCTGCAATCAGCTACCAAGTGTGTCACCCTGGGAGCATGCAGCATCCTGTTAGGGGTGCTATTCCATTTCGGTTTGTCAGGAACCGGCATCAAGGCACTGATTGCCATTCCGTTGATCTTTTTCAGTGCTACTGTCGCTGCACATGCCCTTGTCAAGGGGGCTTATAAATCCGGAATAAAACTGGGCGAAAAAAGCGTTAAGGATGATTATAAAGAGGCTGAGGTATGAAGTATCCTAAAATGAGAGAAATAAAAGAGGCTGTTGTATCGCTGTTGTCACCGGCGTACACCACGAAATATCCCTTTCAGCCGCACGAACCGTTTGAAAAATACCGCGGAAAACCGGTTGTTGATGACGCCAATTGCGTAGGATGTGAAACCTGCGCCAATGTTTGTCCTCCCGGCGCGATCACCTTTGCAGATTGCAAAGAAAAGGGCATCAGGATCATCACGAGAGATTACGGAAAATGCATTTTTTGCGGACAATGCGAGGAACACTGTATCACCCGGAAGGGCGTAAAATTATCAGACAAGATCTATGACCTGGCCATGTTTGACCGCTCAACAATTATAGAAAGACAGGAAAAGGAACTGCTGATCTGCAAAAATTGCCAGGCTGTAATAACAACCAGGGAACACCTCATATTCATGCACCGGAAACTGGGCCCGAAAGCATTTGCATCTGTTCTTAACCTGAATGTGCTTAATGAAAAACTCAGGATGGGAGAGGATACCCAAATTGACATACAGGATGACCTGAAACGGAAAGATATGTTTAATGTATTATGCCCTAATTGCTTAAGAAAAGTACTTGTAAAATATGCTTTTAAATGATGTGCCAAAAAACCTGAATGAAATCATCAGCCAATCAAAGGTTAAAAAAATACTTTTTACCGGTATTGGAAATATACTCAGAAGTGATGATGGTGTGGGAGTATATATTTGTCAAAGGATTGTGCCTTCTCCATCCATAGCTGTCCTGAACGTAGAGGTAAGCATCGAAAACTATATCGGGAAAATCAATGAACTAAATCCAGACTTACTCATTCTGATTGACTGCATGTACCTGGGTCAACCTCCCGGAACATACAAAATAATGGGAACAAATGAAATTGCCGACCAGACATTCAATACCCATAACATTTCACTTAACCGGCTTAAGGATTTTTTCAGCATGACAACCCTTATTCTGGGCATTCAGCCACGGAGTGTGCAATTTGGAGAAAATCTAAGTCCGGACGTACGAAATTCTGCGGAAAATATTATTCAGAACATTAACCGGAAACATACTTCAAACCAATAATACCAGGTTATGATAACACATGAATCCTACCTTTTGGCAATCACTGCGGTTTCCATTGGAATTTTCCACACTTTGCTGGGACCCGATCATTATGTACCATTTATTGTGCTGGCAAGGGCACGAGGATGGCCGGCAATAAAAACTGCAACCATAACTTTCCTCTGTGGTTTAGGCCACGTAGGCAGTTCAATAGTAATTGGGACAATTGGGATAGCCTTTGGAAAAGCCGTGAGCAAACTGGTGGGAATAGAGTCAGTAAGGGGAGAAATCGCCGCCTGGCTGATGATAGCCTTTGGTTTTTCCTACATGCTTTGGGGGATAAGAAAATCAGTTAAACAAAAATCCCACAGCCACCTTCACATGCATCCCGATGGTACAGTTAACAACCATACGCACAAACACCAGGATGACCATTTGCATTTTCATAAGAAAAAAGATTTCAGTGAACTTACTCCCTGGTTGCTGTTTACCATCTTTGTTTTCGGGCCATGTGAACCATTTATCCCCATCCTGCTGTATCCTGCAGCGCAAAGCCATCTGTTCGATATGGTACTGGTAAGTGTGGTCTTTACAATTGCTACGACAGGCACCATGATTGCCGTTGTTTTGACTTCACTTTACGGATTCAGGTTCATACCCAAAATCAATATTGAAAGACACATGCATGCAATTGCCGGCGGCACCATACTGATGTGTGGAATCGGCATCAGGTTCCTTGGCTTGTAACAATCTAATGGGTAATTGCCTTCAGTATGTTATAAATTTGATCCACTGTTTGAACTTAATTTTTTCCCATTCTGGGAAATTCTATTCCATTTTGGAACTAAAATATATTGCGTTTTAAAATATAATATCTGATTATCAATATCGTAGAATTTCGGTTTGATATTTGCTTATAGTTTGGCATCTCAGTCAATTAATTTGGTTTGAGTAAAGAACCTCCTTTTGTTAGGAAAGAAATGCAAGAAAAAATGGGACTATGAGAGATGGAATTTTATAAAAATTCCATCTTTTTTTATTTTAGTGCCTTCAAATTTAAAAATTAATTCATGCATTACTTAAAGAAATTCTCCTTAGTCTTAATTTTCTGTTTTACACTCCATCAGATTTCAGCGGCGCAGGAAAGATACCATGAGCATTTGTTTGACTCAATTGATGTTCAAACCTTCACATATATCGTTAAAAACGGCGAAAATCTCGACATTGATGTCTATACTCCATTTTGCAAATGCCTGCGATTATCAGCAATTTGATTTTTGCTCTCAATAAACCAATTTTAATCCTTAATTTTGGCCAAAACAACGGATATTAAAATCCGTTTATACAGGAATTTAATGCTATTAATATGAAAAATCTGATTGTATTATTCTTTATCTTCGCTGGCCTCCAGCTATTTGCCCAACAGATGAATGTAGTCAGTTATAATATCCGTTACAACACCCCGGGCGATGGGGTGAATGCATGGCCCAACCGTATTGAGATGGTAACCGGAGTGCTGAAGTTTCACGAAGCCGATATTTTTGGTTTGCAGGAGGCTTTGCTCGGACAGATTACCGACATCGCCGGCCGCATGCCGGAATTTAAATGGTTTGGCAAGGGCCGCGACGATGGGAAACAGGGTGGAGAGTACTCCCCTATTTTCTACGATACCCGAAAGTTTGAACTGCTCGAAAACGGGCAATTCTGGTTATCGGAGACGCCCGATACACCATCAAAAGCATGGGATGCAGCTCTTCCAAGGGTATGTGCATGGGGAAAATTCAAAGCCAAAGAAAACGGCAGGGAATTCTTTGTTTTCAATACTCACTTCGACCATATTGGCGATACCGCACGCGCCCGTTCGGCCATACTTATCCAGGATAAAATTGCTGCGCTGACCGCCGGGAAGAAATTACCTGTTATCCTCACCGGCGATTTTAATCTCACACCCGAAACTCTTCCGGTTGTGCTGATGAAAAAGAAAATGCGCGATGCGTATGATATAACAGAACTCCCACCCTATGGGCCATCCGGAACCTTCAATTCTTTCAGGAGGGAACACCCGCTCGATAAAAGGATAGATTATATCTTTGTAAACGATATGGTCAGGGTGCATAAATATGGAGCGCTAACCGACCAGTGGGACAATCGTTATCCTTCTGACCACCTGCCAATATTGGTAAAGCTGAGCCTTAAATAACTGGTATTATTCTTCCAGAGGTTATAACAATTACCCATTTATTAAACCAGCCTGATGTTAGAAAACGCCGGAAACCTGATCATAAAATCAGCAGACCTGATATGGGGAACACCCATTCTGATTCTTCTACTTGGGGGAGGTTTTTACTTTCTGGTCTTCTCACGCCTGGCTCCTTTACGGTATATCGGCCATGCCCTTTCCATCCTTACAGGCAAATATGATGACCCTGACGAACCCGGCCAGATAAGGCATTATGAGGCACTATCCACCGCGCTTGCCGGAACGGTGGGTATGGGCAATATCAGCGGAGTGGCGATTGCGATTACGATGGGCGGCCCCGGTGCCATTTTCTGGATGTGGGTGTCTGCTTTTCTCGGCATCAGCACCAAGTTCTTTGAATGTTCGCTGGCAGTTATGTTCAGAGGATTTGACAGCAAGGGTGAATTGCAGGGGGGACCGATGTATTTTATTACCGAAGGATTGGGCAAAAACTGGAAACCCCT
>CAYMXK010000263.1:0-6867 GCA_964393915.1 uncultured Prolixibacteraceae bacterium | reverse complement strand
CTGGTTCCCTGCATACAGTTACCCGACAATTCCCGGAGATATTCCCGAAGGAGAAATCACCGATCGCTGGCGTCTGCTGACACAGAAGGTCGAGCCCACGGAGATCGGTATTCCTGAATTTCGCAACATCTCCATCTCCCCATAACCTGATCCACGGGGTTTAAGGTACGGAGGGTTCCGTGCTATACGATCCGCCCCACCAGGAATCTCAACCGGCAATCACCGGTGGGTAGATGTGGCACATAATCGATTGCCTGCGCACCGGATTGCCGCTTGACCAGGATGTATATGATGCGGCAGCCTTTAGCTCAGTGGTTGAACTGTCGGAATGGTGGTATAAAAACACAGGAATAACCTTTGACCGTGATTTCTTTTTTCACCCGCTGAAAAGGGTGGAAAGTGAACAGCGCATGGAAAAGGAGTTGTATGAACGCTGGGGAAAAGACGGATTAATAGTGATATAACTAAATCAAATGGAAAATTATTAATACTTTAGACATTAAATTAAAAATTAACTAAAAAATCAATTTGGATTTATAAGTATAATAAAATCAACATGTTTCGATTGATGATGTTTAGACGAATAAATTAGAATAATTAATGAAAACCAGCATTTATAATCAAATCTTGCCATTTGCTTCTATAATGGTGGTCATGGGAGTTATTATGGTTTTTTCTATACAGGTTGTCCAAACCTCTAAAAAACAACAGGTAGATAAAGATATTAAAAAAGTTGTTTTTGTAGCAGGCGAACGAAGCCACGGTTACGGTGCGCATGAACACCGCGCCGGATGTATGCTTTTAGCGAAATTGATAGAAGAAAATACTAAGAACATCACAACTAAAGTTTATTCTGAAGGATGGCCTGAAAATGAGGATGCATTTGAAGGAGCCGATGCCATAATCCTGTTTTCCGACGGAGGACCAAATCACATGGTCATACCGCATCTGGAATCACTTAATGAATATATGAAGCGTGGCGTAGGTCTCGGCGTTATTCATTATGCGGTTGTAGTTCCTGCTGGCAAAGCGGGTAACTACTTTCTCGATTGGATTGGGGGTTTCTTTGAGACTGACTGGTCAGTAAATCCGTTTTGGACAGCCCAATTCGAAAATATTCCCAAACATGATGTTACCAAAGGTGTTAACTCCTTTGCAATCTACGATGAATGGTACTACCATATGCGCTTTATTGATGATATCGAAAACATTCAGCCAGTCTTAACAGCCTTGCCGCCGGAATCCTCTCTAACCAGGGAAGATGGGCCATATTCGAATAATCCACACGTACGCGAAGCGGTTATAGAACGCAAAGAGCCTCAACATGTCATGTGGCTCTATGAGCGTACCAAAATGCCCGGGCGTAGTTTTGGACACACCGGAGTGCACTATCATTGGGAGTGGGGTCACCCCGACTTTCGTACAATAACACTAAATGCCATACTTTGGATTGCGGGGGCTGAGATACCACAAGGAGGAGTTTCCACCCCCTTTATTACGCTAGAGGATTTGGAAGCAAATCAGGATTATAAACAACCGGATGATTTTGATCGCAATAAAATTAAAAAGTATCTTGAAGAGTGGCAGGCAGGGCGTATTACCCAATAGGCAAATCCATGAGCTATCGGGTTTCAAATATATCACAAAGTACAAAACCAGTAAAAGATAAAACATCAATTTCTAGGCAATACAAGATTTCCAGTAGTTTTTAAAAAAAAAAGAGTAATAAACAATAAGGAGATTAAACTATGAAAAAAAAGAAAACAATAGATCGCCGTTCCTTTCTGAAGCGAACAGCAGCAGTCGCTGTGCCGTCCATGATTTTACCGCCGGTGATTATACCTTATAATGCTTTTGGCGCAAACGATCGTATCACCATAGGCGTAATTGGTATGGGGGATCGAGGACCCAACCATGTCAATTCGCTCTCAACAATAAAAAATACTCAGATTGTAGCACTTTGTGATGTTCGCCGAGATGCCCTTTTGCAGAGGCAACAGGAGTTTAAAACCAAATACGGAATGGATGATACAATTGTGACACAAGACTTTCGCGAAATTATGATCGATCCGTCAATTGATGCAGTAACCATTGCTGCACCGGAGCACTGGCATGCGTATATGTCGATTGATGCCATGAAAAACGGAAAGGATGTGTTCTGTGAAAAGGCCTTAAGTTTAACAGTAGCCGAAGGGCGAGCTATGTGTGATGCAACCCGCCGTTATGGACGCATCCTGCAGGCCGGCACTCAGCAACGTTCTGACCCAAGGTTTCGACAAGCTTGTGAACTTGCCCGTAATGGTTATTTGGGAAACCTGGAGAAAGTGATCATTGCTGTGCCTGGTGGCCACAGGATTGTTAAACTGGAATCGGGTCAAGTGCCAGCAGACATAAACTATGATTTATGGTTGGGCCCTTCACCGTACAAACCCTACCGTGAAAATCTCTGCAACTATAATTGGTATTTTTTTACCGATTATTGCGCTGGCTGGATTCAAAGTTGGGGAGTTCATCATTTGGATATTGGCACTTGGGGGGCACCAGAATTTTTAGAGTCGACATTGGAGGTACAGGGTAGTGCTCAATTTGAACCTGAAGGTGATGCAGATGTTTCATTTTTCTGGCAGGTAGAGGTTAAAACACCATCAGGTTTGGTTATGGAGTTCTACGATGATAAAAGTTCTCCTATTGGACATGGTTGCCGTTTTGTTGGTAATAAAGGCTGGGTACATGTAACACGTGGTGGAATCGCTGCATCTGATCCAGGGATTCTTGACATTGTACTTAAACCTGAAGATGAACATCTGTACCTGTCAAATAATCACATGCAAAACTTCATTGATTGCATTAAATCGCGACGTGATCCAGTTGCGCCTGTTGAGGCATGCCACGCCTCTACTACCCTTTCCCTGGTTGCTGATATCGCAACACGTGTTAAACGCAAGGTGACATGGGACTGGAAAAAAGAGCAATTTATTAATGACGATTTTGCTAATAGAATGCTTTCACGCACCATGCGAAACCCTTGGCATCTTTAAACCAGGGAATTAATAAATTTTAAAGAAAATTAAAACTATAAATATGAAAAAGAGATTCTTGTCAATCATAACGACACTCGTTCTTATTGCATTTGGATGTGTGCCTGGTGAGCCGGTTCCGGATGAAATTATTAAAGCAATTTCCACAGTTGCCACGAGTAATGGATTTCAGCCGCGCGAACCCCACTATCTCCTGGAGCAATTTATTCCTGCTGCTACTGGAAGTATAGAACAGAGATCACAAATTGCTTCAATTCTGCTTGAAGCAATAAAATCAGAAGAAACAACCCCGGCAGGCAGGACAGTGATCGCACAACATTTAGCTAAAGTTGCCGGTGAAGCCGAATATAAAGCATTAAGAAAAATGCTTGGTAATCCACAAACAGAGGCTGATATTAAAATTGCACTAGGAGAAACAGAGAACTTTTCAATAAAAAAGGAGAGTTTGGAATTTTACAAGGCAGAGATAAAAAGCAATGATCCTGCAAAACAAATTGCTGGTATCTCCGCCATTTCCTATTATTATCCGGAGGCAGTATCTCAGCTTTCGTTATACATGATAAACAGTGATAATAATGCGGTGAATGCAACAGCTATACGCCTATTAACAGAACTTGATCCAGCGACGCCTGTTATCGTTGCCAACAAAGACGGGATGAAAAAAGTGCTGTTAGTAACGGGACTTGAGTATCCTGGTCATCCATGGCAAATAACTGCACCTGCATTGACAAACTTTCTGGCTCAAGACAAAAGGTTAGAGGTGAGCTATATCGAAGATCCCAACTTCTTGTCGAAAAAAGAACTTGACTCGTATGACGTAATTTTGCTTAACTACCAGAATCATCAGATTCCTGCCCCAGAGGGTGCGCTTACAAATCTCAAACAGGTGATCAAAGGTGGCAAGGGGCTTGTACTTGTACATTTCGCGTGTGGTGCGTTTATTGATTGGGAAACGAAGGCGATAAACACGGAATTTGCAGAAATTGCCGGAAGAGTTTGGAATCCTGAATTACGTGGACATGATCCACGCGGACCGTTTCAAGTACATATTACCGATAACAACCATCCTATAACGAAAGGGCTCAGTGATTTTAATACAGATGATGAACTCTATACCTGTCTTGATGGAACTGTTCCGATTCACATACTTGCAAATGCAAAATCGAAAGTGGACCAGAAAGATTATCCCATGGCATTCGTGTTGACACCTGGCAAAGGGCGTACTTTCCACTGCCTACTTGGGCACGATTTAAATGCTTTAAACGAAGCGGTGGGTGAACTATACCGAAGGGGTACACTTTGGGCTGCAGGATTGGAGATTGACCAATGAATGATGAACCAGGATATACAACAATGACAAAGCATTTTAAAGAGTGAAGACCTTGGCGGACACGAATACTGATAAGAGGTGGTCGTTCTCGTCGACAGTCTTCAAATTGCTTTTTTGTCACGAGAATTAAAAAAAATAAAACAAAAAACATGGACACGAATTTAACAACATCAAATCGGCAAAATTTTGTTAAAGGCACTTTGACAGCAGCTGCCGGAAGCACGCTTGGGGGATTTGCCAGCCATACCCAGGCACAATCTGCTGGTAGCACAGTGCAAACTGAGAAATTGACTTCAAAAGGAATGAAAATAGGATTCCACACCGATGCATTTAACACAGCGTTTAAAAGCTTTGAATTCGCCCTTCAGTGGGCACAAAAAAATGATGTGCATTACATTGAGTGTGGTGTTATTGATGGTGTAAGCTGGATTCATGGGCTTGGTTACCAGCCACATGTCGCACTTTATGAAGATCCACTGATGCTTAAAAACAAAATGGCAGAAAAATATAATGTTCAGTTTTCACAAATTGATGCAGCCTATCCACTTTCCGGGAAGGACGGTCCATACTATGGCACTCCCTATGTTCTGAAATCAATTCCATGGGCAAAACATGCAGGTTGTCCAAATATAGCAATTACTGACGGGTTGCTTAAGCCGGAAGGATTGACAGATAAAGAAGCCATGGACATGAAGAAGAGAGAATTTGAGCAGATTATTAAGGTAGCTGAAGCATATAAGATACATATGAATATTGAAGTTCATGGTTATTTCACAACCCAGCCGGATATGATGGAGAAGATGCTGAATTTCTGCGACAGTGAATATCTTGGGATGAATATGGATACCGGCAATGTATTTATTTCGGGAGGAGACCCTGTGGAATTTTTAAAGCGTTTTATCAACAAGGTGAATCATGTTCATGTAAAAGATGTTTCGGAGTCATTAGCAAGCGCCTTACGTGGCCATGATACCGGAATTGCTTTAAGTGAGTCTGCAATTGGAGATGGTGTTAATGCTGACAACATTAAAAGTTGTCTGGCTTTATTGCGTGATGCAGGTTTTTCGGGTGTTTTAAGTATGGAGTGTGAGGGTAAAGGTGGACCACTAATCGAGAAATCCCTCAAATGGATGCGAACAACAATGAAGGAACTGGGTATACCAGAGATTAAATGATATGAAGTACAATATTAATCTGCGCCAATTATTACATGGAATTGGTATCATATCTATGGGGGCTGACACCGGATTTTCTGGAACAGAGTGTCATATTCCGGTGAAATCATTATCCGCAAAATCCTCCTCCATCCTCCGTGGCAATATCAACCATTCATTGGTCAGTTGGCCTTTTCAGATTTTTGGTGAAAAATGGGATCTTGATACTGTATGTTCCGTAGCCCGCGATATTGGCTGCAAAAGTGTTGAACTCGTGGATCCCGATGGCTGGCCAACTTTGGCAAAATATGGTCTCGATTGTGCCATTACACCAAATGGAATGTCAGGTGAACCTTACATAAAAGGACTTAACAATCTTGATAATCACGAGGAAGTAATCGGACTTACCAAAAAACGCATTGAAGCTGCGGCTAAGGCTCCTATCAAAGTGTTATCCGTAATTGCCTTTACTGGCTTCAAGCATCGCAAGGCAGAGGATCTAACAAGCAATGAAATTTCTCCTGAAGAAGGAGCAAAAAACACTGTAACCGGATTGAAGAAACTCGCACTTTTTGCTGAAAAGTACGGAGTGAATATTTATATGGAACACCTGAATAGCAGGATTCTCAACGACACCTACCGGGGGCATCCTGGATACCAGGGCGACGACATTGATTATTGCGCAAAAATCATCCGTGAAGTCGGTTCACCCCGTGTAAAGCTTTTATTCGACATCTATCATGTTCAAATCATGAATGGCGATATAATAAGTCGCATCAGAGAATATGGAACTGATTTGATTGGTCACATCCACACAGCTGGTGTGCCTGGCAGGTCAGAATTAGGAGATAATCAGGAACTTCAGTATGCATCTATCATGCAGTCGTTACTAGATATAGGTTATAAAGGTTACGTTGGGCACGAATTTATTCCAACACGCAATCCGCGGATCGGACTTCAAGAAGCAGTGACCGTCTGTGACGTCTAAAGTCTGACCTTATTATGATTTATACATAAAAAATGAAGAAATGAGAAAATCAGGAAGATTAATTACGGCAATCATTATTGGGGTTTTAGGATTTCCCTTCCAGTTAATAGCGCAGAATGCTGAAACCTACATAGATAACCTTGAAGTTCAGGATAGTTCGTTTCTTGAAGCTCCAATGATGTTGAATGAATCACAAAATTCAGGAGCGGGGACTTCTGCTATTATTATTGTTGTTGTTTTTTTTATAATTGCTGTTGTGGGATACCTGGCAATGAAGAAAAAGAAGAAGTAGTTTGGATTACACCATTAAAAAATGAACAATAAAAAGGAAATGACTTCGAGGGAGCGTGTCCTGGC
>CAYMXK010000262.1:0-6873 GCA_964393915.1 uncultured Prolixibacteraceae bacterium | reverse complement strand
CACACCCAGGGAGGAAGTCAGTACCGAAGTCAGGCGATATATTCTTGAAAAAGAATTGGATAGCAATGAAAGAGTAGTGATTAGCCCGAAAATCACCGAACCCGATCCGGAATATCCGCATACATTCGACTTGAGAAAGTACAAGTTAAAGAAGTAAACTAATTCAGAGCCGCATCGCAGTGATATTATGGTAGCCCCACAAGCAATCGGGAATCGTTTCAAGCCGTGTTAACGGCGACAATATGGTAGCCCTTCAAGTAATCAGTAATCCTTTCAAGCCGTGTTAACGGCGACAATATGGTAGCCCCGCAAGTAATCGGGAATCGTTTCAAGCCGTGTTAACGGCGACAGTATGGTAGCCCCGCAATTAATCGGGAATCGTTTCAAGCCGTGTTAACGGCGACAGTATGGTAGCCAAAGTTGTGCCTTAAAACCGAACGCCCACTTAACGAAGTCACGGGGCGGATTTTGATTGTTTTATTCGTGAATTAGTGGCAAGAATTTCAGCGAGCCTCATTCATCAAAATGCAGAAAATTCGGAAGATCGTCGGCGGCATCGAGAAGCATTTTATTCCACTGCAATGAAGTTTCTTTCATATCTTCTTCCGTCCTTCTCAATTCCTGAATATCAAACGTACCATTCCTGTACAAGGCGAAGTCAACCGGAAAATCAACGTCGCTGGCATTTTTAAAGGTGGCATCGAATGAAAGGAATGCCGCCTTAATGGCCAGATCAAAGGTGATGTTCTCGTGCAGCAGCCGGCGTAAAATCGACTTACCAAAACCAGTGTTGCCGATAATGGTATATGGCGATTCATCAGACGCTTCCACCCAGTTCCCTTCAGGAAAAACCAAAAAAATGGTTGAGCGTTTATCATCCGGGCACTGGCCACCGACAATGAAATGTCCGTCGAAAAAGAATTTGCTTTGCTGAAGTTGCTCAAGGTCCTCTGTCCGGGCCCGCTTTACTGCATTCCCGATTAAATTGGCCACTTTGTATAATTTATTGCACGGAACACCTGCCAACTCTTCTTCGAACAGATGAATTACTTTATCGCGGATGGAACGCAACCCCGACGACATGATGAAAAACGAATTTCCATTTTCCTGGTAAATCTGTATTTTTTTCGAAGTCGAAACCCCCAACCCGCTGCTTATCCGGGTATCTGAAAGGGCTACAACCCCGGTTTTGCTCTTTATTGCAACACAAAATGTCATATGGTTATTGATTGGTTACTGTTACTGAATGAATACTTTTCTGGATGCCTGTTGATTCGAGTACGCCGATAATCGGACTGCAGTCGCGGTAATCGGTGCCATGTGCAATTTTTATATAATGATGGTCGGCAAGCAGGTTATTGGTCGAATCGAAACCAACCCAGCCCAGCTCCGGTATCAAAACCTCAACCCATGCATGAAGCTGGCTTGCTCCTGTAAATCCTTCGCCCTGGTTTAAATATCCGCTGACATAACGGGCAGGAATTTTGTTTTGCCGGCATACCGCAATAAGAACGTGGGCAAAGTCCTGACAAACACCCTTTCTGATTTTCAAAACCTCCTCGATGGGCGTGTTTACATCGGTACTTTCGGGTGAATATTCCAGCAAATTGTGGAGATAATTACTCAGCCCGAGTAAATAATCGAACAGATGATTTTCACCCGAATAAACTGGAAAATTGCAGCTAACCACTGCCGGCATTTGCGTGAGCGGCGTTGAAGAAAGGAACAGGTGATTATCAACCTGAAAATCGGGAGACTGGATAAGCTCATACTCCTCCTTAGGCATTAACGGGCTTACATAGAACGGATTAATATCCGGTTTCTGAATTTTTGCTGTCATTTTAAACCAGAATTCAGAAAATGGTTTCCCGATGTACCAGGTGATGGTTTCGAAGCCAAAGATATTCTTAGACCGGTGTATGTCCTGATTTTCAGAGCAGTAAAATTTCAAATCCATTACCTTCTGTTGTGGATTGGAATCGGGAATTACCAGCAACTGAAAATTTGCCTTTCTGACAGGTTGCTCATACTTGTTCTCAATAAAATATTCAATATCAAACTCTTGCATTAGAACGAAAGGTATTTCTTTTCGAACTCGGCGCCAATTTCAAGAATTTTGGCCTGAGTACTGTTTAATAATCCGTAAATATCATCTTTATATTCGTCAAATGAAAGATACCGGTATTGTTCTGTTAATTTTCTGATTTTATAACTGGTTGTGTTGGCATCCTGACTTTCATTCCGGCTGATTTTTTCCTCGTACTTTCTGACTCCGTTTAGTGCATAAATAATTGAACGCGGGCAGTTCTGATTGAGCATTAAAAATTCGAGCACCTGCCCGCGGTTGGGAATGGTGCGGTAAAACTTCCTGTTCATGTCGAAAGACTCAGCACAACGAAGCAGGTTTGTCCATTCAAAACTCATTTCAGTTCCCGGATGTCCAGTCTGTTCAATTTTGTAAATATCGTGCAGCTTTGCGTTTATAATGCGGATGATTTGTATTGCCCTTTCAATATGCATTCCGAATAAAATTATCGCCCATTCCCCGTCGTGCAGCAAAGTAGCGTAAATTTTGCTGCCCACAATGGAGGTTTGGTCAGCGATCATTTGCGTAAAATCGTACAATCCGGTTGTCAAATAGGTTTCCTTCGGATAATTGGTAACCAGGTGATAATACTTATTGATGGCTTCCCAGAGGTCGGTTGATATTACATTTCGCGCACCACGTGCATTCTCACGGGCAGAAGTGACATTACTGATAATCGAATTTGAATTTTGGGTATCGAGGCCAATTTTAAACAATACATCTCTTTCCGTGATTTCTTCCATATCGAAAATACCGGCCATGTAGAGCATCGACTCCAGCACGAAGGTGCGGTCGTGGGTTTTTAATATCGGAGCGTCGAGGGACGAAAAATAGTTGGCTTTGCTGTATCGCGCCAAATGGTCGGCCCTTTCGATATAACGCCCCATCCAGTATAAATTATTTGCTACTCTCGATAACATAAAATTTCCTTTTTTATAATTCAGATAAATCAGTCCACTACCCATGTATCTTTTGAGCCACCGCCCTGCGAAGAGTTTACAATCAGGTTCCCTCTTCTAAGCGCCACCCGGGTCAGTCCGCCCTTCAGTATATACTCAGTATTTTTACCCATCAGGCAGAAAGTTCGCAGGTCGATGTGGCGTGGTTCAAATTCCTTTGTTTCCTCAATAAAAGTGGGATGAACGGAAAGGCTCATTATGGGTTGTGCAATGTATTTTCTCGGATCGGATTTTACCCTTACTTTCACCTCTTCAATCTGTTCTTTGGCCAGGGTGGTTCCAATCGTAATTCCATAGCCACCCGATTCGTCAACCGGTTTTACTACCAGCTTGTCGATGTTTTCGAGCACATATTTCATGTCCAGTTCTTTTTCGCAACGATAGGTTTGCACATTGTTCAGTATGGGTTCTTCGTTGAGGTAATATTTTATAATGTCGGGAACATAATTATAGACTGCCTTATCGTCGGCCACCCCGGTTCCGGGAGCATTAGCCAAAGTAACATTACCAGCCCGGTAGGCACTCATCAGGCCAGGCACTCCAAGCATAGAATCCTTTCTGAACACAAGCGGGTCAATAAATTCATCGTCCACCCGGCGATAAATGACATCCACTTTGATAGGCCCGTGAATGGTTTTCATATAAACAAAATCCTTATCCACATATAAATCCCTTCCTTCAACCAACGGGACGCCCATTTTTTGCGCCAGAAATGAATGCTCGAAATAGGCAGAATTGTACATGCCCGGAGTAACTACCACCACCGTTGGGTCTCCTGAATTTTTTGGCTTTACTGTTTTCAATATCTCGAGCAACTGCTCCGGATATTGATAAATTGTCCTGGTTTTAAGCTTGTTGAACAGCTCGAATAGCGCCTTTTTTAACGCCATGCGATTCGACAAAACATAACTGACTCCTGATGGGCACCTCAGGTTATCTTCAAGGATATAGTATTGGCCATCAGTATGTTTAATCAAATCGGTTCCTGAAATATGCGTATAAATACCCCCTTCGGGTGTAAAATCGATCATCTCTTTCAGGTAATTTTTCGATGAGAAAATAAGGTCAGCAGGAACTACCTTATCCTTAAGGATCAGTTTTTTATGATAGATATCATGAAGAAAAAGGTTGATTGCCCTGTTTCGCTGGATTACTCCCGTTTCCAGATGCATCCATTCACTGTAGGGAATAATCCGGGGAAACAGGTCGAATGGAAAAATACGTTCATCTGCTTTTTTATCGTCTGCATAAACGGCAAAAGTAATTCCCTGGTTAAAGAAGGCCGTTTTTACCTCGCTGTAGATTCGCTCAAAATCAGAAATACTAAACTGATTAAAGCGCTCTAAGATAGGTTGATAATGCTCTTTTGGGTATGTTGGACCAGTATAAACTTCATCATAATGATGGCCTTCCAGCCGATAAGAATTAAGTATTCCCTCCATTTGCTTTTCCATATCCCAAATTTTAAATGTTATTCTTTAATTTTTGACAATATTACAATATATTATCACAATATATTTCATATTGATACAAACATAGTGCATAAACAGTCATAATGATATTTTTGTTTGTGAGTTAATGTAAAAATAACAATAGTGTTTCAATTAAAATTAACCACCTTGAATATTTTGTATCACCAATACCCAATCGTTTCCGGAGAACCGCTCCCCCCTGGATGGAGGGGTGAACCGCTGAGTGGAATTCTCTTTTCTGAATGACCCTTTTTCAGAGATTTTACCATTTCGTGGATTAAACCAGTACCAGTAAACCTTTTTACCGGCGATACAGGAAAGGTTCACCAAAAAAGGTTCGCCATTCGGGGTATAAACCATGGCATAGCTTTTATCAGTCGACGAACAGGCCAAAATGCGGTCTAAACCTGATGAATGGTTTTCAGCAAGCACACTCTGATCGGGCTGTCGCAAAAGCATGGGCTTGCTCGTGAGTAACTCCCCGAGATAGCCGATTTGAGTACCGAAACCTTCATAGAAAGCGTCAGGTATTGAGAACGGGGCAAGATCGTTGCGGTCGCCACAATGCCAAATATTCCAGGATCCACAGGAGGTGCCGAAACCACCACTGAATATGCCCCAATAGATAGCTGTCCGGGCTTCGTTGGTAGAAAGCCCGTTTTTTGTGTAATAAGGTTCAAAATCGATGATGGGTTTATGCTGGGCACGGTAGGCCTTTTCTACCATACCTTCAAGATTTTTCACACTATGACCCGATTGAATGGTATTGAAGTGCATAAATGGTTCCTCTTCGCCAATGTAATTGGTTGTAATGGTTGGGCCGTGAGTGTGATAGGACATCATCAGGTTATCGTATATTTCTTTACCGTTAATTCCAGTTGCTATGCCGCGTGCAAGCTCACGGTGCATGTTCAGCTTAACGGGAGTGTCGGGCGCCTGATCACCACCCATCATCCAGATGATCCAGGGGTTAAATTGCCGGTACCGTTGCCCAATAAATTTCCCATAGGCAAATGCATTGCTTTCATCGAGGTTTTTCTTTTGGTTCCACTGTTCGCGCCAGGTGGGAAGAAGACAAACAAACATTTCCCTTTCTACAGATTCCTGAATAATAAATTCAAGGTGATCCCACCAGTCATACTGCTCAGGATCATCAGGAGAATTTCCGGGAGTGATAACCGGAAAGGTGAAATCTGCGTTCTTAAAAGGTCCATCACCATACACATTGGGCCCCATGTAGTGCGAATGGGCAATAATCTGTATGGCGGTGAAATTTTGTGCTTTACATATATCGAGCACATTAATTATGTCCTCACGTGACAATCGCCGGGTCATTGACCACAAAGTCTGGCTCAGAAAAAGAAATGGTTCATCCGACGCTCTGTAAACCAGATAACGCCGGTTATCGGCAACTTTTAAAAACGAGCCATAATCAACATCCTGACGAGAGGCAATGATCTCCTGCAAAACCTGTTCTGCCTCCGGATTTAGGCTAAGTATTACCTTTGAAGATTTTTTCGGTTGCACTGAGGGTTGATCTGTATTTTTCGGAGATACTTTCACCGGAAGGTAAAAATTAAATTCACCATTGACTGAACCGGCCGAAACATAGGTTATTCCCTGGTTCACTCCGCATACAGTGCCTTTGCCCATTGTTACTTCCACTGAGGCGATGTCCTGATTGCCGGTCGTCCAAATCAGCCCGTTTGTTTCAGGAATCTGCAGTACGGGGGTGAAGCATTCACCTACCACAATCATTAACGTATCAACTGGTGCATCATTGAAAGATTTTACAGTTGAATAGCAAAAGACAGTGCATATTAGAGTAAAACATCCAGACAAGAACCATTTTTTCCATTCCATCATTTACTTTGGATTAACTGTTTGTTCAATTTATGCATCACCCTCCGGAATTCAAGGGTAGCAATTTCCTCACTGGCATCTTCAGCCTGCCAGATGCTCAATATTACTGTTCAACAGCATCCATATTCATTAATCCTTTTGAAGGTAACCCTTTGCTTTCTGATCCGTCAGCAAGCCTTTCAATTCCTTTACAACCTCAGGGTATTGGTCATACAGGTTGATTCGTTGTCCGGGATCATCCTTCAGGTTAAACAGCAATCCATCTGTTTCAAAATCTGCATATTCACGAAGATTTTTAAAGAATTCGGGCATATCTGTGTGTTGCCCGGTTTTATCACTTATATAGAGCCACGAACCCTTTCTGACTGCCCATTTGTTGGCATTTGTGTTATGGATCAATACCTCCCTGCCGGCAACTCCGGATTCAGCCCCCTTTAATTCAGGCAGGAAATTGTAACTGTCGGGAGCAGCATTTGCCGGCAATTCAATACCT
>CAYMXK010000261.1:0-6875 GCA_964393915.1 uncultured Prolixibacteraceae bacterium | reverse complement strand
CGCGGGGCTGGAAGATCGCTGGCGGTTGATGATGAGTGCTCCGCTCACCCAAGGCCTCTTCATCTGGACCTTGCTCGACGAGGGGATTCACCGCAACGACCTGGACGGTCGTCTCGATACCCAAGGCAACTCGGCCCCTGACGGCTTGGTCGGCCCCTACCGGCAAAAAGAAGGCAGCTTTTTCACAGTCCGTGAACTGTTCAGCCCGATCCATATCGAAATGCGCGAGTTGCCGGTGAATTTTGATGGGCGAATCGAGATCGAAAACCGCTACAACTTCACCAATGCCAACCAGTGTTCTTTCAACTGGGAATTAGTCACCTTCCGCAGGCCGGAAGACAAGCAGCCCGGGCACACCATCAATCATCGCGGCACCGTCACAGCTCCGTCCATTAAGCCAGGCACCAATCCGGATTTTCATCGTGGCTGGCTCGAACTGAACCTCCCGGCCGACTGGAAACAATCCGATGCCTTGCGACTCACTGCCACGGATCCTCATGGCAGGGACATCCTGACCTGGACCTGGGTGACTGGCACCGCCGCGAAGCTGCGCGAGAAGATCGTGCAACCGGGTGAAGGCAAGGTGACCGCACGTGAAGCGGACGGCAAGATTGTGTTGGCTGCCACGGACGTCGAGGTGTTCTTCGATACGAACAACGGAAATCTAAGCCACATCCTCAAAAACGGGAAGAAGATCTCACTTGGCAACGGTCCGTGGGTCATCCCCGGTGAGCAACAGTTGGAAAAGATCCAGCATTTCCCGGAAGGAGACAACCATGTGGTCTTGGTCCGTTACGCCGGAAAATCGTACGGAGGAAGAATGAGATCGGCCCAGTGGACGCTCATGCCCAGTGGCTGGTTGAAGTTCGACTACCACTACTTTCCCATGGGCGCGCAGGCATACTTTGGCATCAGCTTCGACTACCCCGAATCCAAGGTTAACTCCATGACCTGGCTGGGCCGTGGTCCCTTCCGCGTTTGGAAGAACCGGCTCGTGGGGCCGACCTGGGGCGTTTGGAACAAGGACTACAACCAGACCGCCACGGGTGACACGGATAGCGTCGATGCATACGAATACCCCGAGTTCAAAGGCTACCACGCCGACGTGCGCTGGGTCGTCTTGCACACGGATGAGGGTGACTTGACCATCGTGTCTGAGGATGAATCGCTCTTCTTCCGCAACTTCAGTGCCGACTACGCGAAGTCTGACGATAGCATGGGAACCAATCCGCCCTTTCCCCCGGGCGATCTTTCCTTCATGGATGCCATTCCGCCCCAGGGCAACAAGATCGGCAAACCCGTCGATGCGCCTGGTATGGGACCGCAGGGCAGCCGGACCCGGCTGGATGGTGATATCTACAGAACAATCTATTTTAAATTCTGAAGGGTATGGACGGGATAAGACTCACCCATCAGTACATTCAACGAACACATCCAATCAATAAAACACCATGATAAAACAAACTCTGTTTCTTTCCGCCTTTCTTCTTCTGCTACTGAACGCTCCGGCTCATGCCAAGGCCAAGGTCTTCATCCTTGCTGGCCAGTCCAATATGGCCGGCGGCGGGGATGTCAGCAGCATGACCATTGACATCGATGAAGCCGTAATCAGTAAGGTGAGTATTTGGGATGCCTCTGGATACTTGCGTGAAAAGGATTATGCCATGACATGGATGAGCCTGAAGGACCTTCAGAGCAAGAAGGCTGCGGACAATCAAAATAAGATCGGTCCCGAGTTTGGCTTTGCCAAGGCGATGGCAGAGACCTTTCCATCCGATCAGATTTATCTCATCAAGGTCGCTCGCGGGGGAAAAGCGATCGCTGAATTCCTCCCTCACGAAAAGGGCAAGTCGAACGAATATACGGTCTTGATGTCCAACCTAGATAACGCGCTTGCCAGGATCGAGGGCGATTACGAGATCGCCGGCATGATATGGATGCAGGGTGAAAGCGACACCAAGGAAGAAAAGACTGCGATGGCCTATGAGGAAAATCTGACCAGTCTGCTCTCGCTCATACGCACCAAGACGAAGGAGCCTGACTTGCCGATTGTGGTTGGGCGTATGACGACTCATCTGCTGAAATCCCCTAAATTCAGCTTTGATCATACCAATATAGTTCAATCGGCTCAGGAAGCCGTCGCCAAGAAGGTTCCCAGCGTGAGCATCATCGTTACCGATGACCTCTCCCTCCGCGACGACTTTACTCATTTTGACGGCCCCGGTCAAATGGTGCTCGGTGAGCTGTTCGGCGAGGCCTTGCAGGAGCTGCTGAAGCGGCCCAATGTTCTCTTTATCGCCATCGATGACTTGAGACCGCAGCTGGGTTGCTTCGGCCACGATGAAATCCATTCTCCACAGATCGACAAACTGGCGGCAAAGGGCACCTTGTTCGAGAGAGCCTACGCCAACTCGCCGGTATGCGGCGCATCCCGCCTCAGCGTGTTGACCGGGATCCGTGCCCACCCGAACCATTGGGAAACGAAAGATATGAGCGAAGAATTCACGACCTTGCCTGCTCACTTTAAGAATCACGGCTACCAGACCGTTTCCATCGGCAAAGTGTTTCACCACATGCATGACCGTGAAGCGGACTGGTCGGTGCCGCCATGGAGGTCTGCCGCCATCTACCATGGTGAAAAGGACTGGGCCGGTTACAACCACTACGGCATCTGGCCGAATCCGGAGTCCGGCAAGCACATCAGTGCGAAAAAACGCGGCCCGTATCGTGAGTCCGCACAAGTGGAGGATGATGCCTATCAAGACGGAAAGGTGGCGGACAAAACCATTGCCGAACTCAAGCGGCTTAAGCAGCAGGACAAACCATTCTTCCTGGCCACTGGATTCTGGCGGCCGCATCTCCCGTTCAATGCCCCGAAGAAATATTGGGATCTGTATCAGCGCGAAAAGATCGCGCTCGCTCCGAACCGATACAAACCCGAGAATCTGCCTAACACCAGCGGCCCATCCGATGAGTTTGATGGCTACGCCCTTACCGGAGAACGTAACACCGATGAGTTTCACCGTGAGGCAAGGCACGCCTACTATGCCTGTGTCAGCTATGTGGATGCGCAGGTCGGAAAGATCATCGAGGAGCTCAATACCCTCGGTCTCGCCGAAAATACCATCATCGTCCTCTGGGGGGATCACGGTTACCACCTGGGCGAGCACGGTTTCTGGGGGAAACACAACACCCTCCATCACTCGCTGCACTCACCCCTCATCGTCCTGGCTCCGGAGAAAATGAAGAACAACCGCACCCGCGGTCTGGTCGAATTTGTGGATATCTATCCAAGCCTCTGCGATCTGGCCGGCTTGCCCGTTCCCAATCATGTCCAGGGCCGGAGCTTCGCGCCACTGATAACTCATCCGGAGCAAGAGTGGAAGTCCGCAGTCTTCATCAACTGGTGGGGCTGCAAGGCCGTCAAGACGGATCGCTATCTTTACACCGAATGGCGAAAGTATGGCGCCATCACCAATCGCATGCTTTTTGATCACGAATTCGACCCGATGGAGAACAACAACATCGCCGACAAGCCGGACGCCAAACCTGTGGTCGATCGCCTCAGCGCACTGCTGGAGCCTCTTTGGGAAACCAAACCTTAGCCTGCTGACTCCCGTCCGACATATATAAGTTCATTGACATGATTTCGATTTTTAGCAGAGTATGCATTTATACCGAAAACATCATTGAATTGAAAGTTCAGCTTGTTTTCGCTGCCTGCCTGTGAATCGGTCAACCCGGTGTGCTGTATGCCGTCGCGGTACAGGAATTCAATTTGAAACCTGCTTTTATAAGAATCCAGAATTTCAAATGTATCCATCTTCGTGTCGGTACAAAAGTAAAGGTTACGGGTGGGTATCCCTTTATCGCTTGTATAGGTGACATGTGCCAGGCGGATATTCCGTTTCAACGATTTCGAATATACAATGCAGAATATAGATTTATGTTGATACCCGTAATCACGACAGTCGCTGGTATCCGGGAGCAGGTATTTACCGAAAGGTCCGTTGGCTGATAATCTGATTGAATTCAGTGTAAAAATCGAAAGCCGGTAATAAACTTTACCAGATTCTTTTAATTACCTATTTTTACGGGGTGTGCAACAGTTAAAAAAAGAAAATGATGAAAAACAACATAATTCGATTTAATTTTTCAATTAGAATAATATGGAATCCAATTGTAGAAAATTCATAAAAACAGGGCATGTTTCAAAGGAAACTATCGTGAACCGTTTTTTATCCCTGAAAGAGTTTAATAATAAGTACATAATCATAAATTATTACTATGGTACATAATCGAAAACTTTTAATGTCATTATTTCTCTTTGCAATGGTAAATCTTCCGGTTAGTGTTTTCGGGCAATGGGAAGTACCGGATGATTTTATGCCTTTATTTAACGGCAAGGATTTCACCGGATGGAATATCGAACCGGACAGCGGGGGATGGTATGTAAATGATGGCAGAATAATATGTAGCGGTAAACCTGTTCCTCCTTATCTTATTCTTACTGAAAAGGAATATGAAAACTTTGAACTCTATGTGGATTTTAAAATGAGTAAAGACTGTAACAGCGGGATTTTTCTTCATCAACCGGAGAGAGGTTGGGCAAGGGAATCCCGTGTTGGTATGGAGATACAAATTAATGACCACGCAGGTAAAGCCGTTACCAAAGGTTCAGCCGGTTCCATTTATGATGTAGTTGCTCCTTTGTCAAACCCCGTAAAACCAGCTGGTCACTGGAACAGATATTACATCCTTATGGACTGGCCTGTATTGAAAATATGGTTAAACGGACAACTTGTTCAGGATGCGAACCTGGAAGAAGATGAACTAACCAGATACCGGTTACGTAAAGGATTTATCGGGTTGCAAAATCATATTGGAGGGAAGGGTACAGTTAGTTTGGTAGAATTCAAGAATTTATATATTAAAGAATTACCTGCAAAAGAAGAAATAAGGGAACTTTTTAACGGAAAAAATCTCGAGGGGTGGAAAACTGAAGGCAAAGCCGTATGGACAGTCGAAAACGGTATAATCAAAGCCACAGGGGGAGATGGATGGCTAATCTCAGAACAGGAATTTACAAATTATGAATTAAGGGTATTTGCCGGAAAATATAAAAACGGCGGCACAAGTGGAATTTATTACAATTGGATAAGCCAGACAGAACCCGGCTTTAAGACCGAATTTTATGATTGGGGACCAACACCAAGAACAGGTTTTGACCATACAGCGACAAATATGCATTTTAAAGATTATCTGCTTACACAAATCATTAACGTTGGAAACGAATCCTTTGTGCGTAATAACGGCAACCTTGTCCAAAGTAATCTTTTTCACAATACAGTGAAAGGTGGCAAGATTGTCCTTTTCCATTCAGCAAAGGATGGAGATTTAAGAATTCCCAGGATACAGATTAAATCAATTAGGTAATGGAGTGGACTTTCATCATGCTAATCAGAATGGTATTAGGGTTCTCTCAAGCTATTTTTGTAGTTTTAACCACATTTGAAGTAAAAAGAATAATGTAAAGGATATGAAAAGTTCAAGACGAAAATTTATTCAAACAGCCGGAATCTTTTCCATCGCAGGCATGGCAATGCCTTCAATTGCCGGTAATCTGGCTTCCCGTGAAATTCTGACAGAAGGACTTGATATAAAGTCTCTGTTTAATTCAAACAGGGAGGATGCATTAATTCTCACTGAGCGTGTCTTTGAAAAAAGTATTATGGATAAAATCCGCGAACCATATCCTCCGCTCAAAAACAGGTGGATTCAACCTGGAGGTCCCTATTATGTCGGACAATGGATCTGGGATACCATGTTTGTTGTGGACCTTCTCAGTATTTTGCCCGGAAAGCAACAGTTAATCCGGGAGATTTTTCAGAACTACTGGGATTTTCAGGACCGGTGGAATGAAATTGTACCTGATTATGCCAAAGACATGATCACCGTGGCCATTAAAACTTTCCCGCAGGAAGTTCGCCAGTTTTCTCAGATTCCTATTCTGGCATGGGGACTGGAACGGGTTTATCAGCGAAATGGGGATAAGGAATTGCTTAAACAATGTCTGCCAAGATTGGAAAAATGGCACAACTGGTACTGGCGCGAACGGGATGTAGACAATATTGGGCTGGTTACCGTAGGTTCCTACAGCGGTGATGTACAACATGCCCGCTGGGAAACATTCGATTATGAATGTAATATGGACGATCTGAAACTTCAAAAACACCCAACCCGTAAAGGCAATAATGAGGGCGCATGGTATGGTGATTTGTGGGTCACGGGAAATACATCGTACCTTATCATGGGAGAAAAAAGCCTGGTCAGGCTGGCTGAAGATGTTGGGGACAAAGCAATGGCGGCCAGAAGGAAGCCATATATTGACAAGGCCGTACAGGCAATGAGGGAATATATGTGGGACGAAAAAGCCGGTACCTTTTTATCTGTAAAAAAGGCTACCATGGAAAAAATTCCTGTGGCAACCATCAGCAGTTGGATGCCACTCACCGCTGGTGTTCCGACGAAAGAGATGGCCCAGAGGATGGCCGGAGTACTCGCATCTGAATCCTGGCAGACACCACTGCCTGTCCCGACTGTCGACCGCAAAGATCCGAGGTGGAAATCAAACGCTTTCTGGCGCGGAGATGTGTGGCCGTCAACCAGCTACCAGATCGCCAGCGGGTTGGCAGCCTATGGACATACAGATCTTGCTGCGGATATCGCGGATAAAACCGTTGAAAATGCAATTAAAAATGGCCTGAGTGAACACTATGATTCAGTTTCCGGCCAACCCCTGGGAGTCAGGGATTATTGCATGGCTGCTACCATAACTACCATGATGTTAGATGGTTTGACAAAGAAATATAAAC
>CAYMXK010000260.1:0-6877 GCA_964393915.1 uncultured Prolixibacteraceae bacterium | reverse complement strand
CCTGGGCATTTTTTACCAGATTATTAATCCGGCAAAGGCATTTACCAATGCCCTATACAGCATTCAGAAGGGGATGGCCGCCATGGACAGGATAGACATGATCCTTCTGGCCAATGTGACCATCAGTGAGAAGGAAAATGCCCGGCCGGTGGATACTTTGCACCACCAGGTGGAGTACCGCAATGTGTCGTTTGCCTACAACGACAGGCATGTTTTGAAGGAGGTCTCGGTGGTCATACCCAAAGGCAGTACTGTTGCACTGGTGGGGCAGTCGGGAAGTGGCAAAACTACTTTTGTCGACCTTTTGCCACGGTTTTACGATGTGCAGGAGGGGGGAATCTTAATTGATGGCAACGATGTGCGTGACCTTAAACTGCACGATCTGCGGAACCTGATGGGGAATGTTAACCAGGATGCCATCCTGTTTAATGATACCATATATAATAATATAGCCTTTGGGGTTGATCATCCTGCTCCTGAAGATGTTATTGCCGCCGCAAAGGTAGCCAACGCCCACGATTTTATAATGGAGACTGAAAAAGGATATGACACGGTAATCGGGGACCGTGGCGGTAAATTATCGGGAGGGCAACGCCAGCGGCTAAGCATCGCCAGGGCCATCCTGAAAAATCCTCCTGTTCTGATTCTCGACGAAGCCACATCTGCACTCGACACTGAATCGGAACGGCTGGTGCAGGACGCACTTGAAAAACTGATGAAGAACCGCACTTCGCTGGTCATTGCCCATCGTTTGTCGACCATCAAGAATGCCACTTTTATCTGCGTAATGCACGAAGGGCGCATTATTGAAACCGGCACCCACGATGAACTGCTGGCTCTGGATGGCCGGTATACCAAACTGCACCAGCTTCAGGTTTTTTGAGTCAGAATATCTGCCAGGTGAATCGTTTTGACCGGTAGTTTCTGTTTTTTGATGTAGCTTTCCATATTCAGCAGGCACGAGGCTTCGGTCGACACAATATATTCTGCACCTGACGCCAGTGCGTGCTCCACCTTCTGCGCAGTCATGGCGGTGGATATGTGGGTGAATTTGGCCGCAAAAGTACCTCCAAAGCCGCAGCAGGTTTCAGTATCCTTCATTTCCACCAGTTCAAGGCCTTTTACCTGGCCGAGCAACAGGCGTGGCTCGAGCCTGATCCCATATTCCCGGAGAGCAGAACATGCATCATGGTAGGTCACCTTATGAGGAAAACCGGCCCCAAAAGCCGTTTTCTGCAGTACATTGACCAGAAAATCGGACAGTTCGTATATCATAGGCTGGAGGTGTTCAAAATGGTCCAGGAGGTCATCGCTTCCGGCAAGCAGCCTGCGGTAATATTTCCGTATAAATCCGGTGCAGGAAGCGGACGGACCCACAATGATCCGGGCATCCTCAAAATCGTTGATGAATTTAACTGCCAGCCTGCTTGCCTCGTCCCAGTGCCCGCTGTTGAAAGCAGGCTGGCCACAGCAGGTTTGTTCCGGATTGTAAAGTACTTCAACACCGGCTGCCTCCAACAGCTTAACTACATTACGGGCGGTTTGGGGATAAAACTGATCAATAAAACAAGGTATAAACAGATTGACCTTCATGATGGTGTATTTGTTGCAAATGTACAAACAAAAAAGCCGCATGGCTGCGGCTTTTTGCACGGGAGGAGCGACTCGAACGCCCGACACTCGGTTTTGGAGACCGATGCTCTACCAACTGAGCTACACCCGTAAATTGTCGTGAAAGCAAAAATAAAAAAAATCCCGGAAATTTATCGGGTTCTCAAACATCTTTGCCTGATTTCACAAGCATGTAAAAAGAACTTAAAAAAACTTTAATCCTCTGCCGGATTAAGTTTAGCGGAGAGAGAGGGATTCGAACCCCCGGAACCTCTCAGTTCAACGGTTTTCAAGACCGCCGCAATCGACCACTCTGCCATCTCTCCTTTGGGCGGCACAAAAGTAGAACAATTTTCCGTTTTCCAAAAGACTTTTTCGCAAAATAATATTGTCAAAAAAAAAAGGCAATAATCGTTGTTTTTTTAAAAAGTATTTCTGAATTTAGTAAGGTTAAATTTACGTTCTCTAAAGCTATTGATAATGTGCATATTCTGTATGTTCCTGCCTGTCAGGGTTAGCTTGGTCCCAAATTTATGATAATCTATAAAGCATTAAAATTCAAATACTTAATCACTTATTAAAAACTTTACGTATGAACAAAGCACAACTTATCGATGCAATTGCCGGAAAATCAGGTCTTACAAAAGCTGATTCAAAAAAAGCTCTCGATGCAACTATCGAAGCGGTTACTGAAGGTTTAAAAGCTGGTGACAGAGTGGCTCTCGTTGGATTTGGGTCATTTTCAGTGTCAGAGCGCAGTGCACGAACAGGTAGAAATCCACAGACAGGTAAAGAAATTACTATTGCTGCTAAAAAAGTAGTAAAATTCAAACCGGGTGCTGAACTTCAGGTTTAGTTCCTGAACTGAATGTATTATGAAATGCAAAGGGAGCCTGTAGCTCCCTTTTTTTTAGGGTACCAGGCAGGAATGCCCATTTTACTTATCGGATTATTTAAAGCACAATTGCATGGACACAGAAACGGGAAAATTAATCAGGTATCTGTCGCAGTTTGTAAATGATGAACGCTTGCCGCTTTTTCATCAGGTTCTTGAAAAGCGTACAACCTATATTACCGTTGTCCTCGAAGATTTTTACCAGACGCAGAATGCCAGTGCAGTACTGCGCACCTGCGACTGTTTCGGATTACAGAATGTGCACATAATCGAAAATACCAATCGGTTTAAAGTAAATGTGGGGGTTACCCTGGGGTCAACAAAATGGCTGAATCTTTACCGATACAACAAGCTGGAGAACAATACCTCCGATGCCCTGAAAAAGCTTAAAGCCGAAGGTTACCGTATTGTTGCCACCATTCCTGATCCGGCAGCGGTAAGCCTCGATGATTTTGATCTTTCTGCCGGCAAAACAGCGTTGGTATTTGGTTCTGAGAAGCCGGGGATTTCTTCTGGTGCAGCATCGATGGCCGATGAATTTCTTACGGTCCCGATGGTTGGATTCACGGAGAGCCTCAATGTCTCTGTATCTGTTGCAACCATTCTGTATCAGCTTACCGGCAAGTTGCGCAGGTCTGATATTGACTGGCGGCTCTCTCAGGAGGAGCACGAAGAAGTACTGCTTAAATGGCTCAGGAAACAGATAAAAAGATGCGAGCTACTCGAAAAACACTATTTCAGGGAGATCAATACGCTATAAAAGGACTACAAGCGGAGCCTTCAGAGTCCCATTTTCAGAAAATCCCTGAATTCATTGTTGTCGAATGTTACGGCAAGTTCATGCTGGGTGCCATCCGTACGGATCACGGCATGATAAGGTATTGTATTCGTATTGTATTGGGCAATCTGGAAGTCGAGATTGGCTTTCCCCATGGTTTTAATGGTCTTCCCGTCAGCTGCGGAAGCAATCCAGTCGGCTTCTGCCATCGTTGACCTGTCGTCGGTATACAAGGCGATAATCACATAATCTTCTGAGAGCATCTTCAGTACTTCGGGATCTGTCCAAACGCTGTTCTCCATTTTTTTGCAGTTCGCACATGCATGGCCTTTGAATACAAGGAATACAGGTTTGTTTTGCTCTTTTGCACAGGCAATTCCCTGTTTGTAGTCGAAGTATCCCTTCAAACCATGGGGCAAATGGAGTTTATCGGCATATTTGGCTGGTCCGCATAGGGCTATGCTGGTGCCGGAGGAAGTTACGGAGGTGTGGGAAACTCCCGTAATGCTTGCAACCGGAGCCGGTGGCAGCAGTGCCGAAATTGATGAAAGCGGTTTGCCATGCAATCCGGTGTAGAGGTATATTACAAATACAAAAGAGATTATGGCAAGCATTAACCTTCCGACACTTACAGCGGGAACGTCACTGTCGTGGGAAAACTTGATTTTTCCAAGGAAATAGAAGCCCAGCAGTGAGAAAAGGACCATCCAGATGGCCAGATAAATATCGCGGCTGAAAACGTTAAAGCCATATACCTGATCGATATTGCTCAGGAATTTCATTCCAAATGCCAGCAGAATAAAGGCAAATACCACTTTAATGGAATTGAGCCAACCTCCCGATTTGGGCAATTTGCTGATTGCAGAGGGGAAGATAGCAAGAAGCGTAAAGGGCGTGGCAAATGCCAATCCGAAGAAAAACATACCCAACAGCGGGCGCATTCCGCCTCCCTGGACAGCCTCAATGATCAGTGCGCCTATGAATGGGCCGGTGCAGGAAAAGGAGACGATTACAGTTGTCAGGGCCATGAAAAATGCCCCTGTGAAACCTCCCTGGTCTGCCTTTGCATCGGTTTTATTCACCAGACTGCTGGGCAGAACGATTTCGAACATTCCAAAAAATGAGAGTGCGAATATAAAAAAGAGAATAAAAAACAGCAGATTGGGAATCCAGTGCGTACTCAGCAATGTCCCGGCATTGGGACCGAAAATTCCGAATGAGAAGAGGGCCCCCAGCAGCGTGAAGATAAATACAATTGACAGGCCGAAAAACAGCGCGTTACGGATAGCTTTCGCCCTGTTTTGGCTACCACGCATAAAGAATGAAACTGTCATTGGAATCATCGGAAACACGCAGGGGGTCAATATGGCAGCCAATCCGGCAAGGAACGATATTAAGATGAACAGCCACAGTGTTTGGCCTGTGTTTCCTGAAGCGGATGCGGGTCTGGCCGTTTCATCCGCGTTTAAGGTGCTGCCAGTGCCATTCATTACAAATTCAAATTCAGCATCATTGGGAGGAAGGCACATTTCGTCGTCGCACCCCATAAATGTTACATACCCTCTGATCACAACCGGCTGATCGGTATTCAGCCTGATTTTTTGCGTAAAAACTGCCACGTCGCTGAAAAACCGCAGATTTAGCATGAAAATATTATCAAACTTTTCTACCGGCTCCGGATTTTTTTGGAGATCGCCTTCAAATTCAAACATGGTGGAATCTTCATAGACAAATTCAGTGGGAATTGGTCCACCTTCGGGAAGATAAGTATCATACAAATGCCAGCCTTGATCCATGGTGGCAGTGAAAGTAAGCTCTGCCTCATTACCGTTCTGTTTGTGGCTGAAGCTCCATTTTATTGGCTCAATAACCTGGGCATTAAGACCATAGGTAAGTAAAATGGTAAAAACAAAAAATATCCTTCTCATAACCGTTGTATATAATAATTCACGTGTAAAATCCTTTATGAGTTAAATAACAATTTAAACCCAAAAAGTTTGATATTACAGCCGAAAAAAGGGAAAAGAGTGCCGATAGTGGGAGATATCCTGCTGTCAGACTATTATAAGTTCCTTGTTTTCGTCGAGCAAGTTGTATTCGGTCAGTGTGAACGACGGATTTGCATCAACCTTGACCCACTTATAGTACTTCATGAACCATTTCATGCGAATGGAAGGGAATCCCTGGGTAAGGTATGCTGCCAGGTAGGGATGCACCTTGATCGACAACTTCGATTTGTTCAGGTCTTTGAAAGCATACAGAACCTTAGAGCTCAGTTCATCTGCAAAAAGTATTGTAGGGGTAACTTTACCGCTCCCTTTACACATTGGGCAAACTTCAGCGGTCTCAATATGCTCTTCGGGTCTTACCCTTTGCCGGGTAATTTGCATCAGACAGAATTTGCTAAGCGGCAGGATGTTGTGTTTGGTGCGGTCGGCACCCATGATCTCCTTCATGTAATCATACACTTTGTGGCGGTTGGATGCCAAATGCATGTCGATAAAGTCGATCACAATAATTCCACCCATATCGCGCAGGCGCAATTGTCTGGCAATTTCGTCACAGGCAGCCAGATTAACCTCCAGTGCACTGTTCTCCTGGTCAAGACCGGATTTAGCGCGGTTACCACTGTTCACATCAATCACATGAAATGCTTCGGTGTGCTCAATGATCAGATAGGCCCCGTTTCGGAAGGAGACTGTCTTACCGAATGAAAATTTAATCTGCTTGTCAATGCCATAGTAATCAAAAATCGTCTGACGACCTTTGTAAAGTTTTACCAGTTTGCGCTTATCGGGATCAATAGATTCAAGATAATCTGCAATTTCATCTGCAAGGGTTGGGTCGTTTACTATGATACTATTGAACTGGGTATGGTATATGTCGCGCAGAAAGGCAGTTGTACGGTCCATTTCCCCGATCACCAGCGCCGGGCCGTTAAGCCTGCGCAGTTTCATAATGACAGACTCCCATCTTTCCGACAAGCGTTTTATCTCCTGATCGAGTTCAGCAACTTTTTTATCTTCGGCTGCAGTGCGGACAATTATCCCGTAATTCCTCGGACGAATACTCTGAATAAGCTTTTTAAGCCTGATTTTTTCTTCGTTGGATTGGATTTTCTGGGATACCGAGATTTTGTCACTAAATGGCAACAACACCATGTTACGGCCGGCAATGGAAATTTCGGAAGTCAGACGTGGCCCTTTGGATGAAATAGGTTCTTTAGCAATTTGCACCAGGATCTTTTGGCCGGTTTTCAGGATATCGCTAATCTTTCCGTCTTTGTCAATGTCAGGATCATTCTGAATGCGGTTGATAGAGGTAATTTTGCTGTTTTTGGACGAAACCATCCGCAGGAATTTGTTCATGGTTGCAAACTGCGGTCCAAGATCCAGGTAGTGAAGGAAGGCATCCTTTTCATAACCTACATCTATGAACGCAGCATTCAGGCTGGGCATGATCTTTTTGACCTTGCCCAGGTAAATATCGCCAACGGCAAACTTTGCCCCGCTCTTTTCACGGCTGAATTCAACCAATTTTTTGTTTTCGAGTAAGGCGATGACAATTTCGGATGGAGAGACATCAATGATTAA
>CAYMXK010000259.1:0-6887 GCA_964393915.1 uncultured Prolixibacteraceae bacterium | reverse complement strand
CACTCCCGGTCTGAGTTTATAGTCAAAAATCATCTCGTCACCTTCATGGCCGATCTCAAAACAATAGTTTTTTACATGCCGGGGAATTTCCTGTTCTATTCCGGTGAGTTTTACGTCGTGAGTGGCTATAATTGTCACCGCCTTTGTCTGCACCAGTTCCCTGACGAGCTGTTGTGACCCTTTGAGTTTGTCTTCAGAGTTGGTGCCTTTCAGCATTTCGTCGAGAATAACCAATATGGTTTCACCCCTTCTGAGTTGCTGCATTATGGCAGCAATTCTTTTCAACTCCGCTAAAAAGTAGGATTCCTCTTTGAGCAGGGAGTCGGTGGTTCTCATGCTGGTGAATATGCCGGCAGGAGTGAATTCCATAGAAGCTGCGCATACGGGCAGTCCCATGCCGGCCAGAACCATGTTGACACCCACGGCCCGGAGGAAAGTGCTTTTTCCGGCCATATTGGCACCGGTAATGATCGCCACCCTGGGGCAGCCATCTATGGCAAAGTCATTGTCGATTCTTTTGTCGGGTTTAAGCAGTGGATGGCCCATCTCTTTTACATCCATCCGGAATTCACCCTCTGAGGGAGACGGAAATGCATAGTCTGCGTTGTGATCTGCAAATATACCCATGCTTATCAGTGCATCAAAAATCCCGATTACTTCCATCCAGTCTTTCAGCTTCTGATGGTTGTCCTGATGCCATTTGCTCAATTTTAGGATACATCGTAAATCCCATAACAGGAGAACGTTGAGTGTTATCCCAATCAGAAGGTTGGCCCTGTAGTCGAACTGCGCCATGATTGAGTTGAGCCGTGCAATCGAAACCGTTGATTTTACCGGCTCGGTCAGCCTGTAATGCAGTCTGGCAAGTTCACCGGATTCAAATGGCTGAGTTTCAGCCATCGTTAAGATCCTGAGGTATTTGCTGATAATATGGGTTTTGTTTCCAAAGAGGGCATAAAAACGTTGTACTTCGTGTCTGAAATTAAACAGCACCAGAGAATTCACCACTGCGGTTAACAAGAGCCAAACGTGTGTGCCTCCCATGATAAATAATATCAATGAGACAAAGGTGATTACCGGAAGCAGGATGGTCGCCATCTTTAAAAATCCGGGTTTTGAGATTAGATATAATTCAGGGGAACTGTCAGTAAGTATAGTTTTTTCAAGGTCACTGACATCGATAAGGTTGCCTTCGGTTAAAAAGTTTAGCCGCCATTCGCGGAGTCTGGCCATTTCCTTAACCGATTGCTGCCTGGCTAAAATAGCACGGGCGTCTTTCTCCGGGTATTTAAGAGCATTGGCCAGGTAAGTGCTTCCCCCGGAAGTTGTTGTGCGGTTAATATACTGGTATACAGAGCCTTTACCAAACAGGTCGAGATCATATGAATAGGGATGGCCCACATCGTTGAAGGCAGTACCTTCGGGAAAATCCAGGAAGTCAAATTGCAAAGCTTTCAGCTCTTTTTCGATAAGAAATAGCCGGATAGTCTGACGTCTTTTCTTTCGTTCGAGGTGTATATTTTTTTTTACCAGCCAAATAAAGAGAATGGTGAAACTTGCAGATAAGATACCTGCAAGCAGGATGTTGTGCCTGAAAATAAAGAAACTCCCGAAAATGAGGACAAATGCCAGCAACCTGTAAATATACATTTTGCTGACCATCCGGATGGTTTTCTGCAATTGGCTGTCCGTTTCGGACCGCGCAGCCTCATAATACTCCCGGGCAACGTTCATTTCAGAGGTAATTGTATTTGTGCAGAATATGAACGGCCAGAAGAATGGTGATTCCAATGGTTGCAACGGTGAGAAATATTAATCCGGCATTTTGTGGTTTGAGACGTGTTTTCTCAAACCTGGGGAACTGGTTGATAAAAAACCGGGTTTCAATAAAAATCAGTAACCGGTAAAATAATATTCCTGATGCAATGCCAAATATAAGGCCGGCAATAATGTCAAGAGGGAAGTGGTTTCCATTGTATATGCGACTGTACGACACAACTGAGGCCCATGTCAGCAATGCTGCAAAGCTGAGCCGGTTGCGAAAGAGGGGAGCGGTGAAAGCCAGCACAAAGAAGGTATTTGACGCGTGGGAAGAGAAGAACCCATGCAGGCCCCCTTTTCTCAGGACGACATGAACAAGCCCCTCCAGCGCTGGGTCATGCCCTGGTCGAAAGCGCTGGGTAATCTCTTTGATGAGGGTTGAAACCTGGTCGCTGAAAACAATCCCGGCGATCAAGACCAGAATTATTACCCATGATTTTCGCTCATAATTCCTGATAATCACATAAATGAGCATGAGATATAGGAGCAGCCAGGTCTCCTTCCGGGTAAAAAAGAGCATTGCCGTATCCCACCATGGGGTGTGCATCCCATTGAGGAGGAGAAACAGATTTCTGTCAAATTGCAGAATTGAATCCATCCAATGCATCTATCCTTTATTAAGTATTGACCAGATTTGATCTTTAAGCTGAATAATTTTATATCCGGTGACCGATGAGAAAAACAGGTGAGGGATATCGGTCAGATCCCTGCTGATCTCATTCATGAGCTCCTCATCGAGCATGTCAGCCTTACTAATGGCAAGGAAACGATCCTTGTCGAGCAGCTCAGGGTTGTATTTTTCGAGTTCATTGAGCAATATCAGGTATTCTTTGCGGTAATCTTTGGCATCTGCAGGAACCATAAACAAGAGCATGGAATTGCGCTCAATATGCCTCAGGAACCTGAGCCCAAGTCCTTTTCCCTGATGTGCTCCTTCGATTATACCCGGAATATCTGCCATAACAAATGACTGGCGATCACGGTAGCTAACAATTCCCAGGTTGGGGGTCAATGTCGTGAATGCGTAATCGGCGATTTTGGGTTTAGCTGCCGAGACTGCAGCGAGCAATGTTGATTTTCCGGCATTGGGAAAGCCAACGAGTCCGACATCAGCCAGTACCTTTAGTTCCATAATTACCCATCCTTCAATTCCGGATTCCCCTGGCTGGGCATACCGCGGAGTTTGATGGGTAGCCGATTTAAAGTGCGTGTTTCCAAGTCCGCCCCGGCCGCCGGGCATAAGAACTTTGGTTTCCTGATCGTGGGTAATTTCCGTCAGAAATTCTCCCGTTTCAGAGTCCCGGACAACCGTTCCAAGGGGTACCTCAATGATTTTATCTTCCCCACTTGCACCAAAACTGCATTGTTTTCCACCTGAAGCACCATGGCCGGCCTTGATGTGCCTCCTGTATTTCAGGTGCAGTAGCGTCCACATCTGAGCGTTTCCCCTCAGGATGATATTGCCTCCGCGTCCACCATCACCCCCATCGGGGCCACCTTTAGGCACAAACTTTTCACGGCGCAGATGCGCTGAACCAGGGCCGCCATTTCCCGATTGGCAAAAGATTTTTACGTAATCAACGAAGTTGTTTTCTGACATTATTTGTCGTTATTATATAAGCTTTTCAACGGTCTCTTTCAGCCTTGCCGCAATATCCTCAATACTACCCATGCCGTTGATGTCGTGATGTTTATCCTGTAGGCTGTAATAGTCAACGAGGGGGGCAGTTTTCTGCTGGTAAACGTCAATGCGGTTCTTTATGATGTTCATATCCTGGTCATCGGTTCTTCCCGAAACCTGACCCCGTTTCATTAATCTGTCTATCAGTTCCTGTTCTTCTACTGTTAGAGAGAGCATAGCTGATATGGGGGTTTGAATACTGTCCAGCAGGGTGTCGAGTGCTTTGGCCTGCGCCACCGTGCGGGGAAATCCATCAAAAATGAAGCCTGGCGCCTCTTTGTTGGTTTCCAGTTTATGTTTTATCATACCGATTACCACTTCATCAGGAACCAGCTCTCCCTTGTCCATAAAGGCTTTTGCCTCAAGACCAAGATCTGTTTTGGCTGCAATTTCACTGCGCAGCAAATCTCCGGTAGAAAGATGGATGAGATGATAATTGTTGATTAAGAATTCTGCCTGGGTGCCTTTTCCTGCACCCGGTGGTCCAAACAATATTAAATTGAGCATGCGATATAAATTATTATGATTGTACAATTGAATAAATGTCAATCAGGTTTCTTCCGTACCCATCGTAGTCGAGACCATATCCAACAATAAAATCATTGGGAATCTCCAGTCCTACATAGTCCAGTTTAACTTCTTTTATCATTGCATCCGGTTTCGAGAGAAGGGTGGCGATTTTTACCTCGAATGGTTTCAGGATGGCCAGCTGCGCCAGAATTTCCTCGATGGTTGAACCGGAATCTACGATATCTTCAACTACCACCACACTCCTGCCTTCTATAGCTTCACTCAGACCAATAAGCTGCCTGATGGTTCCGCTGGAGTGGATGCCGTGATAAGATGCCATCTTGACAAAGGTAATCTGGGCGCCGGGAACCTCAATTCTTTTAAACAGATCTGCGGCAAACATAAATGCCCCGTTAAGCACACATACAAACAGAGGATTTTTACCATCCAGATCACGGTTCATGTCCTGGGCTATTTGTTCGATTACCGCACGGATCTTTTCGTAAGGAATGTAGAGTTGGAACTCTTTGTCAAGCAACTTTATTTTTTTCATAATTATATGTTTTAACCACCCGGGAAAATGCTGCGCAATTTCCAAATTAACTGTATTTTAGCCATTCAGTTTGCAAAGAAACAAAACAATTTAAACACTTTAAAATAAATTCGTATCATGACACCAAAAGTTAGCATCATAATGGGAAGCACCTCCGATCTGGGGGTTATGGAAGCCGCGGCCAAAGTCCTTAACGACTTCGAGATTCCTTTCGAGATCAACGCATTATCTGCCCATCGCACTCCTGATGTCGTCGAAAAGTTTGCCAGGTCTGCCAAGGACCGTGGCATCAAAGTTATTATTGCCGCCGCCGGTATGGCTGCCCACCTTCCCGGAGTAGTGGCTGCAATGACCCCGCTGCCGGTGATTGGCGTGCCAATTAAAGCGAGTTTCGACGGTCTTGATTCGTTGCTTGCCATTGTGCAGATGCCTCCCGGAATCCCTGTTGCCACAGTTGCAGTCGACGGTGCAATGAATGCCGCTCTTCTGGCGGTTCAGATTATAGCATCGGGAGATGAGGCCTTGATGGAGAAGTTTATTGTATTCAAGGATAACCTCAAAAACAAAATTGTTAAAGCCAACCAGGATTTATCGGAAGTGAAATTCCGCTTTAAAACAAATTAATAATTAGAGAGCTCTCTTTTTCAGGTTTAATTTAAAAACCGTGAATTACCCTGATGCATGGGTTTTGGCCTGCAATTATAGGAATAGGCATTAGGTTGGCATTTCCAGCTGCAATTTTGGCTGGATAGGTGTAATTATAATTATTACTGTAATACAAATACATAATATTTATTTAATTACACTTAAATTCTCGCATTTGAACCCCAATTACACAAGAAGTATACTTCTTCCAATTGCTGTTGTGGCTGCATCCTTATGTTGTTCAGGACGGGAGTCCCACACAGCAGGAGCCAGGTCTTCCGGCCTGGCCCATTCAATTGTCGCATTGGAGGGCATTGAAGGTCTTTTCCATAACCAGGCTGGTATAGGATTCGAAAAACAGCTGACTGCACTGCTGTTGTATGAGTCAAAGTTTATGCTGAAAGAACTGGCACTGATGTCGGCGGGTCTGGTGATACCTGCCCGGATGGTCAATTTTGGCATCAGTTTCCGTCAGTTTGGGACAGGTGTATACAGGGATAGCAAGATTGGCCTGGCGATGACCCGGACATTTGGTGAAAATGTCTCGGCAGCAGTTCAGTTCAGCTATTTTTTCGAAAAGATCCCCGAAATCCGTGAACCCATGACTGCTTTTACACTGGAAGCAGGCTGTTTGGTTAAGTTATCGGAAAAAGTCACTGGTGGCATTCACCTTTTTAATCCGATGAAGTCGCCGGTAAAAACGCCGGGTGGAGATATTATTATGCCTCTCCGTATCAGGGTAGGAGAGGCATGGCGTATCAGCCACCAGTTGGTTTGGAGCTGTGAGGTTGAAAAGGAGAACTCCATGCCTTGGCTGATTAAATCCGGGATGGAATTTAAACCTGAACGACGGGTGTCGCTCAGGGCCGGAGTTATCGGCAGGCCTTTTCAGCCCACTGCAGGGGCCGGCTTTCACTTGGGCCATTTTGGTTTCGATATAGGTTTTAGTTATCATGGGAACCTCGGTTTCGCGCCCGCAGCCGGCATATTCATTATTTTATGAGATTTTTAACAAAGGCCTTTTTTACTGCCATGGTGGTGTGCGGGTTATCTGATGGCTCGCACTCGCAGGTGCCTGGTGTCCGTTATCCGACTCTGGAAAGCCTCATTGAGGTGCTTTCAGAAGAATCAGAGGAGGGTGCCGATATATCACTTTGGATAGAAGAGTTACAATTCTTAGCTGAAAATCCGATTGATATCAACCTGGCAACTGTGGGTGAATTGCGCAGGATCCCTTTTTTAAATGAGATTGCTGCCACCAATATCCTCACGCACCGTGAAAAATCCGGTGCATTTAAATCTGTTTTCGAGGTGGCTTCGGTTATCGGGGTAGGTCGGGACCTTGCTGAGAAATTGTCTTTTTTCATTGTTGCAGGAGATGAGAGCGCAGACTTAAAAGACAGCTGGAAATCCTCAGGCCGGGCACAGCACCAGTTGCTGGTCAAGGGGTGGCAAAACTTTCCGAAACAGGCCGGTTACCTTTCGCAAAATGAAAAACCCCCGGCATACCTGGGTGACCCGCAGAAGATCTACACTAGATATCTGTTCAGGCAGGGAATTCACCTGCAGGCTGGCGTGACCGGAGACAGGGATGCCGGTGAACAGTTTTTCAAGGGTTCCAATCCCCAGGGCTTTGACTTTTACTCTGCCCATGTTAGTTTTAAGTATAAGGATGCA
>CAYMXK010000258.1:0-6901 GCA_964393915.1 uncultured Prolixibacteraceae bacterium | reverse complement strand
CCTGTTGTATTATCAACGTTTCATCGGTTTCGGCAACGGTAGCTTCGGTAAACCGCGGTGAATATTGTATCTCGAAAGCGGGAATTGCAATGGCGACAAAGCTTTGGGCGGCCCGCTTGGGAGAATTCAACATTCCGGTATACGAAATTCAGCCCGGAGTAATTAAAACGGACATGACTTCGGCCGTGACCGAAAAATACGATCGACTTTTTGAACAGGGTTTAACCATTCAGAAACGCTGGGGATTGCCCGAAGATGTAGGTAAGGTCGCCGCTGCCATGGCAACAGGTTACATGCCCTACTCTACCGGTCAGGTGGTTATGGTCGATGGCGGAATGACAATTGCAAGGCTCTGAAAAAAACATTAATTCACGTGAAATCAAACTAATATTATTAAAATGACAGCTACCAATTCAAAAGGAAATCAAAATCCAGGGAAGAACGATACAGTAAAAACGGTTGATATGTCTGCGGTTTATAAAAGGATCATTGGAATGGGAGGAGGATTGTTGCTGTTCATTATAATGATTTTAAGTTCTCCGCCTGAAGGATTAAGCAAGGAAGGATGGTATACTGCTGCCATTGCCATTCTCATGGCCGTATGGTGGGCTACAGAGGTAATACCCATCCCCGTTACGGCGTTGCTTCCCCTTGTGCTGTTCCCTGTTTTCAATATTTCCGGCATAAGTGCCGCTGCAACACCTTATGCCAATCCGATGATATTCCTTTTTATGGGGGGATTTATCCTCGCCATTGGGATGCTGGAGTGGAACCTTCACAGAAGAATTGCGCTGAACATAATTGTGGTCATCGGCTCCAGACCCAGAAGCATTATTCTCGGTTTCATTATCTCCACGGCAGTAATCAGCATGTGGGTCAGCAATGCAGCTGCAACTATGATGATGCTCCCCATCGCATTATCTGTAATTGACCTCATAAAGAGCAAGGAGAACAACGAGATTGATAGTAAACAATACAATTATTTCGCCGTAGCCCTGATGCTGGCCATCGCTTTTGCTGCCAATGTCGGGGGACTTGGAACAGTCATAGGAACACCTACCAACGCCCTGATGATCGGATTTGTTGCCGAATCGTATAATGTGGAAATATCCTTTATGCAGTGGATGCTGATAGGTATTCCGGTTGTTGTACTCGGACTGCCGCTGATTTTCTACTCCCTGACCTATATAACGTTTCCTGTCCGGTTTAAAACCCTCCCGGGAGGAAAGGAATACATCGTCAGTGAATTGCATAAATTGGGTAAATTCACAAAAGGAGAAATTCTGGTGGCCATTGTATTCGGCTTTACGGCTTTCCTCTGGATGGTGCGGCCACTGATTGAAAAATGGATAACGGGATTATCAGATGCCGGAATTGCCATTTTTGGAGCCGTGCTGCTGTTTCTTGTTCCCATGGATTTTAAGGCCGGGAAATTTTTACTCTCCTGGAAAGCTGCATCCAAACTACCCTGGGACATTCTTATTCTTTTTGGAGGCGGACTTACACTGGCAGGGGCCATTCAGCGTACAGGACTGGCTGAATGGATGGGTGGATACTTTGCAGGACTAAATTTCCTGCCTTTTGTTATTGTGATTTTTATCGTGACCACGGTGGTGATCTTATTTACCAACCTTGCCAGCAACTCTGCCACAGCTGCGGCTTTTCTTCCGGTAATGGGGTCTGTTGCAATCGGCATGGGTGAAGATCCTATGCAACTTGCCATCCCTGTCGCAGTTGCTGCAAGTTGCGTATTTATGCTTCCGGTAGGCACGCCACCCAATGCAATAGTATATGGGAGCGGGGTTTTTACCATTCCGCAAATGGTAAAAGCAGGAGTCTGGCTTAATGTTATGTTTACCCTGCTCATAACTTTGCTAACAAGGTATTTGTTTATCCATTTCTTTGCCGCTTAAAACAACTTTTTGAATTTAATATTCCATCAGTCGAAGGATAATATTCGTTAATTCACATACGTCTCTTTTTAAATCTTTTGAAAAGCTGACAGCAATTAAAAGACATTTTGTAATTTCGGGAAATATTAAGACTGAATGAACATGAGATATCAACTGATCGACGTCAATGGCTGGCCCGGATCACTGGACCCTGCCCGGTTAAGCGGCGCAAACTACGCCATGCATGCCCCTTCAGGTGGTAAGGTGAATCCGGTCGAAGAGTGGAACGTTACCAGGATGATTGTAAACGGGCCTCATGTCGAACATTGGCTCATCGGCGTTAAAGTGGTGGAATATGAACTATGGTCAGACCAGCGGCTAGAACTGAAAGCCGCAGGGAAATGGGCGGAAGAAGAATACTACGGCGCTGCCACACAAGGACATATCAAACTCCAGTACCATGGCGGTCAGAAAATGTCCAGGAATATTAAAATCAGGGAACTGTAATTCATATGCGAGGATTGGTAGATTATCATACTCATTCGGTTCTTTCCGATGGTGCCGCTTCATATGAAGCATTGGTACGAGCAGCTATCGAAAAGGGACTTGATGAAATCGGGTTCAGCGACCATGTTTGCCTGAAGCCGGTTAGCTGGGCCATGCAAGAGGTGGATCTGCCCGTAATGACCCACCAGATTCTTGAGATTCGCGAAAAATACAGCCACCTCATCTCCGTAAGGTATGGCATTGAACTTGATTATTTCCCCGGCCGGGAGGCTGAACTGGCCAGAATTATTGAAAGCCTTCCTCTTGATTATGTAATTGGTTCACTGCATTTCATTGGCGATTGGAACTTTGATGGAGACCAGTCTCTATACGGAAAATGGTCAAACGATCAGCTCTATGCCATGTATTACGAACTGGTTCAGCAAGCTGCCGCCTCAGAGCTTTTCGATATCATCGGGCACCTCGATATCATAAAAAAGTTTGCGGTTTATCCCGAATCCGATCAGACCATGCTCTATGTGGAAACCGCAAAAATAATCCAGCATTCGGGTACGGTAGTTGAGCTGAATACGGGTGGATACGACAGGCCCTGCGCCGAATTTAATCCCGGCCCCCAATGGCTCGAAATCCTGCATAACCATGGAATACCGGTTACGCTTACGTCAGATGCCCATCATCCCGACCATATTGCCAGGCATTACCAGAATGCCATCGACCTGCTAAAAAAAACAGGCTATCACGAAATTGCTACCTTTAACCGCCGAAAACGGGGCACAATCAGAATCTGACCCGGCGCTCAAATTAATTTTCAGAATTTATTATCATGACAGTCACCATTTTCAGGGATATGAGACCCGGCATGCAGCTTTTATTCACGGGGTTTGTAGTTGTTGTTGTTTTCCTGATCACCCAGTTTATTAGCGCTCTGCTCGCTATTCCCCTGTTTGGAATTGAAAAAGTTACAGGGATGGTTACAGGCATCGATTTTTCCGATCCTGAATCCATGAACCTGTTAAAATATTTGCAGGTATTCCAGTCCATCGGACTGTTTATTATCCCTTCGCTGGTTGTCGCCTGGCTGTTTCACGAAAGTTGGGTAAGATACCTGTACCTCGACAAAAGACCAGTCTGGCCGGCCGTTTTGCTTGTTACTGCAATGATCTTTATTGTAAACCCTTTTATCAACTTTACAGGTGCTATAAATGCTGAAATGCATTTCCCTGAGTGGCTTTCAGGCCTCGAAAAATGGATGCGGAATGCCGAAGACACAGCTGAAAAGCTGACCAGGTCCTTTCTTGAGGTTGAAACAGCGGGAGGGTTAATGTTTAACCTGTTTATGATAGCCGTACTCCCTGCGTTAGGGGAGGAACTGCTCTTCCGGGGAATTATTCAAAAACTCTTTGGCAGGATGACCCGAAGCCACCATTGGGGCATCTGGTTGTCAGCAGCCTTGTTCAGCGCACTGCATATGCAATTTTACGGCTTTATCCCCCGGATATTACTGGGCGCCATGTTCGGCTATATGCTGGTATGGAGCGGCACACTCTGGCTGCCGGTGCTGGCGCACTTTGTCAACAACGCATCTGCGGTAACTTTTCTATACCTGATTGATAAAGGAAAGGTAAGTCCCCGGATTGAGGAATTCGGGGCAGGCCTGGAAGAATGGTACATCGCTGCATTCAGTCTTACCCTGGCTTTAATTACACTACTGGCAATCAGAAACCTGTACAGGTCTACTTCGCCGACAGCCTCACCACCACGTTTGGATTATTGAGTACCACATAAATAGCACCATCAGGCCCGGTTGATACATCCCGCACACGTCCGGCATTTTTCAATATGGTCTCTGTATGTATAATGCGGTCACCAGTCAGAGTTACCAAAGTAATATCTTCATATTTTAGCGCTCCCACCATCAGTTTGTTCTTCCATTTGGGAAACATATCACCATAGTAGAAATCGAGACCACACAGGCCCGGAGAGGGATTCCACATATAATTCGGCTGTTCCAGTCCGGGATAACTTGTATTTTCAGTTATAATGCTGCCGTTGTAGTTTCGGCCGTAGGTAATTACAGGCCAGCCGTAGTTCTTCCCGGGCTGAATGAGGTTCAATTCATCGCCGCCCATTGGGCCATGTTCGGTTGCCCAAAGCTGTCCGGTAACCGGATGAATGGCCATCCCCTGAATATTGCGGTTACCCAGGGAAAAGATCGAAGGCATGGCTCCAGGAACATTCAGGAAAGGATTATCGGATGGTATCTTCCCATCGGGGAATATCCTGTGCACCTTCCCGTTGGGCAGGGAATTATCCTGTGCCTGATCCTGAATACCGCGGTCGCCGATGGCAAAATAGAGATGCCCCCAGGGATCGAAAACAATCCTGCAACCATAGTGATGGCGGGTGGTCCTGTAGGTTTCAATAGGGGCTTCCCAAATGACCTGCTCCCCTGTCCACTTATGATCAACCAGCTTGCCGCGCACAATGCGGGTCATCGCAACCGGCCGGTTCTGTCCTGCAACTGTCTGCTCGTGGCTGTAAGCCAGGTAAATCCAGCCATTTTCTTTGTAGTTAGGGTCAACTGCCACATCAAGTAATCCGCCCTGTCCTTCGTTTAAAACAGCAGGAATGCCTTCAACAGGCCTGGGAATCATTTTCCCGTTCTGTACTACACGGACTCTTCCGGGCTTTTCTGTAATCAGGGCAGTATTTTTATCAATAAAATCGATTGCCCAGGGCACCTCAAGGCCTTCGGCAAACAAATCGATCTTCAATTCATAATCCATGGTACCGGTTTCACTGGCAATTGCAGGCCTTACCACTCCCCGCTCTTTTTCTGCCGCACGTATATAGGCAAGAATATCATTGATATCGGAATCACTTAACGAACTTTCATAGGCAGGCATACCAAGGTGAGTTATACCGTGTTTAATATTCCTGAAAATATAGCTGTTCTCGGCTCCGAACTGCCAGACACCGTTAATAAGGCTTTGGGCATTGCCTCCCTGCAGCTCGGCACCATGGCAGGATGCGCAATACTGGTTATAAAGAGTTGCACCCTTTTCAACATCACGCGCCTGGTATACTACAGCTGATAAACTTAGAAATCCTGCCATAACCAGACCAATAAGTACCACATTCAATTTGATTCCCCGTGTTCTCATAATTCGTTGTTTTGATTTTTTAGAGCCAATTAAATTACTACTAATTTTTTAATTAATCGATTTATACAGGTGTTTATACAGACAAACTGCCGGAATGTTCATTTCAGGGCAAAAAATAAGTAGTGGCAAGCCCTCATTTCTGACCTTGACTCAAAATAACTCCTGAAGTAAGACCAAAATTGATCTTAACCAGCGGCTTCCAAAACAGTTGGAGAGCGCAGGGAGTTAACTTATCCGGAGTTTTTACGTACCTTGTATGCTCACCTCTCAAAGAGACCAACAGGCATACAGGAAGACAACCGTTCAAAATAAAATATATTTGCATAAAAGTCCTGTGTTATGAATTATAATCCATTGAAAATTATTCCTTCACTAATCTTTATTCTGCTATTTAACAACTGTGGCAATGCTTTAAAAGAGAACGAAAAACCATCCTTTATAAAAGGGATATACGGCAACCCGGCAACCTTGCTGAAAGAGGGCTACTCCTTCGATTCCCTTGGCATGAATGCAGTTTTCGTGAGAAGCTCTTCCCTGAACCGTGAATTTTATGAAACCTCCCGAAAGCAGGGATGCAAGGTATTTGTTGAGTTTCCCACACTCCTGGGAAAAACATACCTCCAAGACCACCCGGAGGCCTGGCCTGTCAACGAAAAGGGAGAACCATCCCCGGCTGCCGACTGGTTCATGGGTATCTGTCCGACCAATCCCGGCTTTAAGGAATATCGCACAAACCAGCTCAAAGAGATTCTCCTTGAATTTGAAGTAGATGGAATTTTTCTGGACTATGTCCATTGGCATGCCCAGTTTGAAACACCTGATCCCATTCTTCCGGAGACTTGCTTTTGCAATCATTGCACCGGCCTCTTCAGTGAGTTCATCGGTAGAGATATTCCAGGAATGCAGATAAAGGATAAAGCCTCATGGATACTCGGGAATGCAGATAACAGATGGAGGGAATGGAGAAACAGCATCTTAAACGGCTGGATAGTGGATATGGGCGGCATAGTGCATGAACTCAGGCCTGAAGCAAAATTGGGTGTCTATTATTGTGCATGGTATCCCTCAGACCATGACTCTGCCCTTTACCGGATTCTCGGAATAGATGTTGCAGGAATTTCAGAAATTGCCCAGGTGCTTTCTCCCATGCTTTTTCATCGCATGAAAAACAGACCAACTGAATGGGTAGGAGAATACCTGGACTGGCTTGATGACCTCACGAAGGCCGGAAAAACCGGAACCCCACTGGTTTGGCCAATAGTTCAGGCTCACAATAAACCCGGGGTTATTACCCCTGAAGAATTCCGGCAGGTAATGACAGAAGGCTCCGGGCCGCCC
>CAYMXK010000257.1:2678-6943 GCA_964393915.1 uncultured Prolixibacteraceae bacterium | reverse complement strand
GTTCATATCCCAGCCGCTGAAGGTCCTGACCGGTAACCGGGCTATCTTCTCCACTTTCGGTCAGTTTTTGATATTGGGGTGGGATTATACCGGGCGAAAAACCATCGGGCACATTTTTAAACCTGAACCAACCATATGGTTCTGAGGCATGTACAAAGGTTTCGAGGGTGACGCCATTTTCCCATTCCACCCTGCATACGGCTTCCGGTAAATCGAGTATCACTGATTTCACCGGCCCGAGGAGGTTGGCGTCGAACTCCAGAGCTGCCCCGGGTATTTTTGAAGGTGCCGGCATGTTGTCGTATGGGGCGTCAAATAGCTCCTGCACAAGGCCGTAGGTATTGTTCCTGACCTGTTCCTGCACCCACTCAAAGCTGAACTCCGGTTTAGACAGGTTATCCACAGGCCTGAGGTCCCAGAGGTCAACACGGTCGAGCGAAAAACGAAGATGATCGCCATTTTGCCATATCAAAGCGCCCAGCAAGCCATTACCCAGGGGAATAGCCTCATCCCAGGTGGTTGCAAGTTCTGTAAATTCAAGGTTGTGCTTTTCTCCGGGACCAGGAACAGGATCAGTGGAACAGGAAGAAAGTACCAGGATTGCCATTGCAGCAACAAAGTTTCTCATCGTATATTTTTTTAGTCGTTCAAAATCGTGTATATATTATTGAATCCTCTCCGATAAGTTTAGGTTCATTGATTTTTTACTCTTTTATCCCAGATTTGCCACCTGCCGGAAACTCGATAAAAATCAATGAACTATTCAAAGTCCCCTTCAGTTAAAGCCATTTGACTTTTCGGAGTATGCTCTTTATTGATTACTTTCCTGCCCAATATAGGCCGGATTCGGAAATGGCATTTGGGCGCCAACATCCTTTCTCCATTGGTGCAATAATTGCTTTAATTCTTCTGCTTTTTCAGGTTGGGCATTAGCCAAATCTGTATTTTCCCTGATGTCGTTTTTCAGATTATATAACTCAACACGGTTATCCTCAAAAAACTCAATGAGTTTATAATCTCCCGATCTTACGGCTCCGGAGGGTCGTCCACCAAGGCCTCCGCTGTAGTGGGGAAAGTGCCAGAACAATGGTCGCCCGTCCATCTTTCGTCCCTCGAGTATTGGCTTCAGGCTGATGCCATCCTGGTGCTGTTCCTGCCTGAGCTGTATTCCGGTTAAATCCAGCAAAGTAGGGTAAAAATCTGTCCCGGTTGCCGGAAAATCAGCAGAGGAGCCAGCTTCAATTTTCCCGGACCACTGAATGATCAGAGGCTCCCGGATTCCTCCTTCATAAAGATAACCTTTGCCGGCCCTTAACGGCAGGTTGGTGGTGGGGATATTGTCCGTGCGGTTGCTGGTGGCCATTCCCCCGTTGTCGGAAGTAAACACCACAATGGTATTCTCCGACAGGTTTTCCTGTTCAAGGGCCTGAAGCAGGCGACCCACATTTTCATCCAGACTTTCCACCATGGCTGCATAGTGGGTCATATTTTGCCATTGCTTGTGGTAGGTCTCCCCTTTTTTAACAAACTCCTGCTCATCGTAATTCATTTGAGCGAGTTTGTTGCGGTATTTTTCCACTTTATCGGGTTTTCCCTGCATGGGAAGGTGCACTGTGTAAAACGACAAAAATGAAAAAAATGCAGTGTCTTTATTTTTCCTGATGAAGTCGATGGTTTCATCTGTAAGCCGGTCGGTGAGATATTCCCCCTCAACCCCGTCTTCGAGCTGCGGATTGTTGTAAGGGGCAAAATAGCCTCCGGCGGGCGTGCCCGTTTTGTTGCCCCCTTTGTTGATATCAAATCCCTGGTGCTGCGGATAAAATTTATCTTCCTCACCGAGATGCCATTTGCCTGCAAAAAAAGTATGGTAGCCGGCATCTTTAAAAGCTTCTGCCATGGTAAATTCTTCCAGATCAACCTGAAGTTTAAATGGATGAGATGCCAGTTTCTGGTTTTTATGCGGACCGTAATGCTGGTTCCCCGGAATATAGTCAGTAAGATTCAGGCGGGCAGGATATTTGCCGGTCATAATGGCCGCGCGGGAAGGCGAGCATACCGGACTTGCAGCGTAAGCATCAGTAAAAACCATTCCGGAAGCAGCCAGCTTATCAATGTTGGGGGTTTCATAGAATTGGCTGCCGTTAAAACTCAAATCGGCCCATCCAAGGTCATCAACCAGAATAAACAGGATGTTGGGTTTATCATTTTCTGATTTTCCCTCATACAAACATCCGTAGCAAATGTTTAAAAGCGCAGCGACAGAGATAAAAGATTTCAGGTTCATTTTAGTTCACTTTAAAAACTTCAAAATTTTTAATTTGCGGTTCTCCTTTCGATTCGAGGATTTTGAGTCTTACCGCCTCCACCTCTATTGGATTAAAGATATGGATAAATTTATGGCCAAGGCAGGAACCCTCAAAAATGATTTTCCAACCATCTTTTGTTTTTCCTTCAAGCAAGAATTTTCGAACCCGCTCTCCTTGTGCAATATCTTCCTGAATAACCACCTGGTTTATCAGCTGAGTTTTATCAAGACGGAGTATTATATCCTTTCCGGTTCCTGTGGCCGAAGCAACAGGAATGAAAACTATGTAAGATTCATCACCTTTCTTCACCGCAAGGCTCAATACTTTTGGTTCGCCGTTTTCAGCATACACAAACGGACGCTCCAACCGATCGGGATTGATTTCGCTGCCATTTTCAAGGTGCAGCTTTTTGGGCATCAGCGCATATTCGGTGGCTTTTTCCCAGTTGATGCCGTCGTTTGAACTCACCATCCCGATAAAATTATGCGCATGAAACACCCCGTAAAAATAATCACGCTTTTGGTCGTACCACATAGACATGTCTTCGGTATCGATGTAGTCGATGACCGGCTTTTCCTGCATTTTAAACGGGCCGGTAGGAGAGTCAGAAACTGCGACGGCCTGGTTGCGGACAAACGCGGTAGCGTTGGGCTTATCGCCTTTCACAATCAGGTAGTATTTTCCGTCTTTCCCTTGTGCAACGGCCGGATTTACCGTTAATGTGGTAATAGGTCCGGAGGGCTCAATCAGCGGTTTGTCCATCCGCTTCCATGGGCCATTAATCGACTCAGCCACAGCCACGCCGGTTCTCTGGTTGGGCCGCAGATATTCTGTCCAGTTGGGATGTTTATAGCCTACGCGGGCGGTTTCAATCAGTTCTTCTTCGGTATAATCCTGATCTCCCATATTAGTGGATACGTAATAGAGATAATATTTGTCGCCAAATTTTTTGATTTTGGGATTGTGAACAGTGATGGCATCCCAGTGACCTTTTCCACGGCTTTGCAAAACGGTTTCTTTATACTCCCATGGGCCAGCCGGACTGTCTGACATAGCGTGGGCGATCTCTGAATGCGTCAGCCAACTCAGGAATGTATATTTTTTCGGCCACCGCGAATAAAACAGGTGATATTTTCCGTCGTCGCCTTTTATGATTGATGAGCACCAGTTAAAGTAATCCTCAGTTTTAAAGATGTTTTTTTCGGTCAGTGGCTGCAGCCGGTCTCTTAAGAACAGTGGATTTTTTTCCGGTTGCGCAGAAATACTCATTCCTTCCTTTTTGACTTCATGATACACCAACTTTGCAATAGCAAAATAACCGTCTTTATTGGGGTGCACACCATCCTCCACTGTGAAAAACTCCGGTTTGCCATTCAGGGGAGTATTCAAATCAATAAATCCAACTTTTTTATTTTCAGCCACCTTTTTAATGGTCCCGATAAGCTCCTGAAGGCGGGGTTCCCGCTCGGTCAATCCCTGAATACGTTCCGCACTCAGGCCAGGTGTTTCCAGCACCATTGGCGTCGGTGCACAAATCCATATACGAGGCGGGGATGTCCATGTTCTTAATGTATCTATAAGATCGTTGTAATCCCCTTCAAATTCATCTTTGTATTCCCAGCATTTACGATCGCCACAGCTACCAAAACCACATGTATCGTTGGTGCCCAGACTGATTACCACAATATCAGGATTTGCAGCTTTTATTTTGGAGAGTTGGTCCCACACGGTGGGTATGCCTTTGCGGATAAGGGTACAACTGCCCACACCGAAATTCTCCACCAGGTACCTTTCTCCCAATAGTCCCTGTAGCCGGGCCGGGTAGGAATCTTTATCCGGATTTTCGAGGCGGGCGCCGAATGTGATACTGTCGCCAATACAAGCCACCTTAATCTTTTCCTTTTGTTTGTCTCCGCCATCACCAAAGAGAGGCAATAAAATTAAGGCGATTAAAAGCGC
>CAYMXK010000257.1:1221-2578 GCA_964393915.1 uncultured Prolixibacteraceae bacterium | reverse complement strand
TAACGCGACATGAGTTCTTCCACCATCCCCTCGCAAATCCGGTTGTAATGTTGCTGCCGGTTTTCAGCAAATTGTCCTTCACCATGTACTTTAAAATCGTGAATCCCATAGAATGAATTCCAGCGGATACCGATATAGATTCCGGGTTTCACACCGTATTTGTGACATGATTCCACAAAGTCTTTGACAATATCGCCTTTGCCGTCCCGCCACTTCACCGCTTTCAGGGAATAGGGATTCACATCGCTCTGATAAAGTGCAAAACCGGTTTCATGGGTAGCAGTTAAGATAGCAATTTTACATCCTGCATCCTTAGCTGCTTTTACCCACTGATCGGTGTTTAATTTTGTTGGGTTAAAAATATTATAATCGGGGATGGGTGTAACTCTGTTTTTATGCTGGTTATATTTTTCACCATCAAATACATGCAGGTCGTAATGAAAAACGGCCACCAGTTCGGCATTTTGCCATTCTAACTGGACTTGAGTCGGAATCGGTACTTCTGATTGAGCCTGACTTCCTAAAGCAAATACCCAAAAACAAACCGCCGTAATTAGTTTCAATTTCATAATTCTATTGTTATTTATTTCAACAAACTTATTTCAAATTCAGCAAAAACAGCCCAATGATCCGTTGGCCAGTCTTAGTTTTATCTCGAAATTAATTCGAATCGTGTCAGATAGCATTCATGTTTATTATGAACCATTGATATACCCCATTTTAATCCTTCGCCAACAACAACCGGATTAGTTAAGTCAGGACGAAAAGCTCCGGGTGCAACTGCACGTTCTTTAACTTTCACATTGAGTTTGTCTGACATAAAATCAATTCCGTCAGGGGCATATTCAAATGTTTCTGACAGAGAAGCGAAGGCTCCAACTCCTGTGCCTTGCGGCCAAATTAATACTTCATGACTTCTTTCAAGTATTTCTTTTCCGAATTTAGTGTACGGACCTTCAGGATATTTTGAAAAGGCAACCCCCATGCATGTATGAGCTGGTCCTCCGTCTCCGCCAACCAGTGAACGGCCTTTGTAATACAACCAATATAATCCATTTCTATAAAGCAAAGAAGCATCATCAACCCTGTAACTGTCAAACTTTTCGGGCTCCACACTAACTTTTAGGATTGGTTCCCGGCTGATTCTTTTAAAAGGTCCGGTTGGTGAATCTGAAGAAGCTACGCCAATAGCAGTGATATCAGTTATGTTATTGTTTTCAAATTCACCATTGGCGTTTCCGGGAGTTGGCTTTACACCCGTGTAATATAAGTAGTATGTACCATCGGAATAAAATATATTTGGGGTAAAAACAGCTTGTGAATCCCATTTGCCTTTTTCGCCCACACTCAACATTTC
>CAYMXK010000257.1:0-1121 GCA_964393915.1 uncultured Prolixibacteraceae bacterium | reverse complement strand
CTTAAACCGATGAATAAATTTATGTCCGATACACGAACCTTCAAAAATTATTTGCCATCCTTTCGCCGTTTTACCTTCAATTACAAACTTTCTTACACGTTCTCCGCGGGTAATATCTTCCATTAAAACGACCTTGTTAATCCTTTGCTTTTGGGGAAGATTCAATACAAATGTTTCTCCTTTTCCCGATGTAGTTGCAATCGGACTAGAGAACCTTCTTTCAATTTCATGTCCAAATTCTATGAGCCTTGTTGCATCCTCTTCCGGAATCAACCCATCAGGATTTGGGGTTACCCCCAAAATAAGTGTAGTATTGCGGCCTACCGAATTGTAATACATTTCCACAAGCTTATCCAGCGGATAAATAGTATGCTCACGGTCAGGCTCCCAGAACCAGTCGTGCCCGCCGTGTCCGCGAAGCGGTGCATCGCTCATGGCAGGCATGTAATATTTGCCATTGGGGTCTCCTGTTTTTAACAGTTGGAAGTTATTGGCTGCAATTTCCTTTCTGGTACTTTCGCCCGCCCCGAAAGCCGGATAAGGAAATGTTCCCCACGAGGGATAAGGTACAGTACCTGTTTCGCTTCCGCCCCAGCGCATATCAGCTCGTTGCAGGTTATGGTAAAAAAGGCAGTTGGGCTGGTATTTTTCGAACACCGATAATACGTCAGGTCCACCTTGTTCCGGTCCATGGGCACCACCATCAAACCATACCATAGCCCAGTCGCCATAATTGGTAAAAATCTCTTCCACAATCTTTTCGATCATCCGATTATAATGTTCCTGTCTGTTTTGGGCAAAAGCTCCCATTCCTTGTACTTTAAAATCATGAATGCCGTAAAATGCATTCCATCGGGTCCCGATATAAACTCCCGGCAAAATGCCGTATTTTTCACATGATGCTTTAAAATCGCGCAAAACATCGCCTTTTCCATCCTGCCACTTCAAGGCTTTCATGCAATAGGGTGTTGCACTGCTCTGGTGCTGGAAAAAACCGGTTTCATGACTGACTGTAAATATGGCTATTCGAAATCCTGCTTCTTTTAATGTTTTAATCCACTGGTCGGTATCGTATTTTTGCGGATTAAAGATATTGTAATTCTCAACCGGTGTGATTTGGG
>CAYMXK010000256.1:0-6945 GCA_964393915.1 uncultured Prolixibacteraceae bacterium | reverse complement strand
CCCAGACATTGCCATGCATATCGTTCAGGTCAAAATAGTTGGCCCTGTAGCGGCCTGTGCTTTCAGAAACAAACCCGCCGTCGTTAAAGAGCGTATCCCTGGGAATCCAGTCATCGTATGGTCCCGGGTTATCGATTATTCTGGTGCTTTCGTAATTTTTATGTGCAGTACAGGCTGCAAACTCTGCCAGTTTAATGTCACCAAGGTTGGCAAAAACGGAAAAGTCCGCTCCGTAATTTCCGAATGAATAGGGGGTATTGCTGCCGGCCCGGCAAGCCCATTCCCATTGTGCTTCGGTTGGAAGGGAGACTTTTTTGCCGGTTTTTTCACTTAACCAGTTGCAGAAGGCCATGGCTTCACGCCACGAGATACGCACTACCGGCTGATCGGGATGATTGAGCGGATACCCTTTCCTGCCAAACTGGTACCCATGCCGGTGTTCCACACGAGAGTCGTGGTCAGGATCGAAAAGGGCGTAAATCCTGTTGGTAATTTCGAAACGGCCCATCCAGAATTCCTCCACCTTCTGTTCTGTTCGTGGCATTTCGTCCGGGTGATCAGTACTTCCCATTAAAAAGGAGCCTCCGGGGATTTTTACCATATCGATGGAAACACCATCCGCCAGAGGTATCGACACCTGGTATTGCCCCAGGGCCAATTGCCTGTTCTCGATAACACCTCGCTGGATTGGCCATCCGGGAATGGAATCGGTCCCTTTGTTATAATTCAGTTTTTGCGGAATAAAGGGAACAATTCCAGTCGGGATTTCAGGCAACACTTCGAGATCAGGTTCAATTACATTAAACATTTCTGCATAGATTTTCCGCAGCCTCCTGCCCTCTTCCGTTTTGGGGTAGGTGTTAATATCCGACCGGCGGCCATGGAAGGGCGCATTCATATCGATCCAGCAGGCCAGTTTTTCTATCTCCTCAGGCTGCAGTTGCACATTATAATGGCCCTTGTTCAAGATTTGCATCAGCTCTGTCTGGTCGGCATGGACATCCATGGGAACCAGCATATTCATATCGCTTTCAATTCCGGGCCTGCGCACATAGCGGTGCAGGTTTGCATAGGAAACAGAAAAATCTCCGCCATAGGAGACATTTGCACGTCCTGAAATCTGAGAGCTCCAGTCTGTAATTTTTTTATCGCCCTTCAGGCTGATTAAAGCGGGCCGGGTTTCGTTGTGGCAGCCCACACATGCTCTGTCTAAAATGGGCTGAACTTCGTGTGCGAAGCTGAATCCCCGTTCTTTCCCAAACCATTCTTTAATTTCCTGTGGCTTTTTACGTGCAGCCATGCTTGGCCTGGGAGGAGGAACACGGTTTTTATCCTCATGGCAACCAATACAGGAAAGGTTTTCCCCGGGCATGGCTGTAAACCACGACCGCATAATCTGGAGCGCCTTACCCTCGGAATCAAGAGGCTGCACAGCTATCGGGGTATTAGCGGGGACTACAAACATGGCCGAACCATCCGTTTCCACGTCAACAGTTCCAAGAACACGCCTGATATCCCAGGGCCCATCCATTCCTATAGTCCCCAGCAAACCACCCTGTTGCAGCGGGCTGAATCCATAAGAAATGATCCGGAGCCGTTTCACTTCCCCTTTGGGAATTCCTTTCAGGCCCCCTCCTTCGTACACATCCTGCAAAAAGACAGTTGCCGTTGTACTGTTCAGGTTAACCCTGTCGGGAATCACGGGGGGAGCAGCAACAGCCTCAGCCAAAACAGGTTCTATTAAGGCATGTGATTCGTCTTCCCTGATGAGGGTAAGGTTTCCGAAGATGTCGGCCAGGTAGAGTCCCCACAATGAACTAGGGGTGGCTTTCATGGATACGATAAAATAGTTGCTGCTTAATGGCAGGGGTTGCAGAAAATGGGGCCAGACTCCATCCGGCAGCCTGTCGCGCTCCGAAGGAATAACTTTTTTCCCGTAATGCGGAATTTCAGCAATAACACCATCCGCTTCAAACCTTCCGACAGCGGGGTCAATAATTAGCATCCGGCCGCTGCGGGAAACACTGTGGTGCCCTCCGGCAATACCAACAACGGCAGTCGGGTGCCCTGGAATTGGCCGGGCATTGAAAAATGCCGCCGGAAAGTAGGAGTTGGAGCCATAATAGGATTGTTGCGTGGTACCATCTGGGTTCATGGTGAAGAGAAACCGGGAGTTGGAATGCGGGAGGTCGGCATATTCCCAGCGTTGATATAGAATTGTTCCATTGTTCATCACCACGGGTCCCCAGTTGCTGTCCTGGTCAAAAGTGAGCTGCCTGGTCCGGCCTGTTTTCGGGTCATATAAAAATAACCCGCTCATTTTATTGCCGCCATCGGTACATGGCAAACCCAGGAAAGTAGCCGTTGAGCAAAATATGATCCGGTCATCGGGCGTATAACAGGCATCAAAGCTGTCGAAATCCTTGTAGGCCTCGGGCGTGATCTGCCTGACCATCCTGGTGCCCAGCTCTACTTCAAAAATATGCCATCTACCGTTGGTGCCGATAGTGGAAAAGAGCATTTTGGTGCCGCTGAAATGCATTTCCGGATCGGAAATGATTGTTCCTGCGGGCGGCTTATAAAAAGGATTTACGTTCCTCTTCCCATCCTGAAAAGAGATCTGCACAAACTCATTATCCCAGTCTTTGGCCGGATTGCGTATTTCTGAGTTATTCTGGAAATTGGAGGGGGCCAGTCCCAGCTCCCGCCCCATTGCGCTGCGCGAATTAGCTCCCAGAGAGCGCTTGATGGCTATTACAGATTTACCGGCAAGTAGAGGATTCTTCAGCAGCTGGTTATCCAGTTGGACTAACAAGGCCCCTGCTTCATTAAATGCGCCGCGATCCCCATTTCCCATGCGCTCAAGGAGGTTTTCCCGCTGCTGCTTTATTTTTTGCAAAGCCTCAAGAGTTGGTCCATCCACTGCAAACCGGTCCGGGAAACGCTTCACCAGATCATCCAGTGCCATTTGGTACTGCACTGGCTGAAATGACCTGATTCTTATTATCAGGTCACTATCAGGATTTCCTGCAAAGACGGTACCCGTCAGCAGCAGGGTCAATAAAACGAATAAACCAATGCCCTTCTTCATAATCAGCTGTTTAAGTATGGTAAGCCAGGTGTGCCCCTGCGTTTTTTTTACTCTTCAATAATCACTCTGAAACCCACATTAAATACCTTTTGCCAGGGGAGGTAGGATTTTCGGAAAAAGGCTGTGGCAAATTTGGGATGATCAATCCATGATCCACCCCTTACCACTTTGCGACCGGGTGCTGCCTCTGCGTTTACATTTCCCGGATAGGGATTATACCCTGAACTGGTCCATTCAGCGACATTTCCGTGCATATCATGCAACCCCCAGGGATTGGAAAGGTAGCCTCCCGGGGCAACAGCCAGCATATTCCCGTCATCTACACTTTCTACCTTGGGGTGCCAGGTGTAATATTTATACCATGGGTTATTTTCTTTCATGGGCTGCGGGTCAACTCCCGATACAGCCATTTTGTTCATTTGCCTGTCTGACATGTTCTCAAACCGGCCAAAATCCTTGTTGATGTCGCCGTACCAGAAAGCATTTCCGCTTCCTGCCCTGCATGCCCACTCCCACTGTGTTTCAGTAGGCAGGGCAACCTTGAGCCCGGTCTTTTCGCTCAACATTTTGCAAAACTCCATTGCTTCATTCCAGGATACCCTGATGACGGGTTGCTCCGGATTATTTGCCGGATACCCCTCATTCACATGGTCTTTCCATTGCTGGTCGAAGAAGCGGCTGTCGTGTGCGGGAAATATGACCCTGAACTGCTCATTGGTAATCTCGGTTTCAGCCATCCAGAATGATTTATCCACCTCTGCCGGATGTGCCGGAGAATAGTCGGAAGGAACCTCACTTGAACCCATGATAAACCTGCCTGCCGGTACTTTAACAAATTTCAGTTTTACACCCGGGGCAATCTCAACCTCCTGCCGGGTTTTACTTTCGCCTGCCACCATGGAAGCGGCCACATTTGCATTAAAAGGGAATCCCTTGACTTTAACCGGTTTATATTTAACCACCGACTTTTCCGGTTTTACCGGTTTGGGTTTAGGCTGGCTGTTCAGGTATTTTGCATACGCCAGAATTTCAGCCTCCCAGTCGACCCCCATTCCATTGGCGTACTTGTTCATCAGCTCGATTCTCCTTTCGTATTGATTGTAGGGATTCTCGGTCATATTGTTGAAACCCTTGTAGGGATTTATCCTGAAAGCACTGTGATAGGGCACATTAAAATCAATCCAGGTATATAACGTCTGCCACTCGTCCGGGGTTAATTCCACGCCATGGTGACCTCTTTTCAGCATCTGGATCAATGGACTTACGGAGGCATGGTATTCGTATGGATAGAGCACTTTCATACCGGCTTCAGGTCCCTGGCGGTGTATGTAGGGGTGCAGGTCGAGGTAGCTTTTACTCAGCATACGGTTGCCGGGTACCTCCTTGTCAATCCGGCCACCCGTATAGTCTAACTTGATGGAGCCGTTGTGACAGGCCACACAGGCCCTGTCGAGAATGGGTTGTATTTCAAGTTCAAAGGTGAATGGACGGACGCCACCTACAGGGGCTTCCAATTTTCTGGCAGGCTTAACGGAAGCCATTGCCCTGGCGGGCCGGGGAATCTGGTTCAGGTCCTCATGGCAACCCACGCACGACACCACTTCTCCAGGCATACCGGTCAGCCAGCTGCGCATCCACTGAACAGCCATTCCCTCCTCATCCAAAGGCTGAAGTGAAACCGGAGTATTGGCGGGGATGGTAAACATGGCCGAACCATCCTCTTCAACAGGAACAACGCCCAACAGGCGCTTGATGTCCCATCCGCTCTGTATACCCTGTGCCACATGGTCTGACGGAGATCTGTTGTAGGCATATTCATAGGCAAAAACCCGGAGTGACTTCACCGTGCCCTTCGGAACACCCGGCAAACCTTCGCCATGGTATATATCCTGGATAAACACGGTTGCCTCCTTGCTTTCAGGTCTTATCTTATCCGGAATAACCGGCGGTACCGGTCGCTTATTCAAAGGGATGCCATGGATAAATCCCTCCCCTTCCTGTTCTGCAATCAGGGTCAGGTTATCGAATATGTCGACAAGGTAAAGCCCCCAAAGACTGGTGGGCGTTAGTTTGGCAGTAACAAGGAAGTATTTGTCATTGACCGGAAAGGGTTTAATAAACTGAGGATAAACGCCACCTACCAGATCGTCTTTTATGAGGGGGATGATGGGCCGCTTGCTGAAAGGGATTTCCTGAACCATCCCTTTTTCATCCTTCCTGTCTTTGGAAGGATCAAAAATGATCAGCCGCCCGCTTCTTACTACTCCATGATGCCCTGAGATGACACCTACAAACCGGGTTGAGTGATTAGGAAGAGGCTGCACATCAAATGTGCTGTTGGGAAAGACCGAGCCACTGCCGTAGAGAGCGCGTTGTTCCGTTCCGTCGGGATTCATGTGCATTACCACACGTGAAAAATAGTGGGTTAAGTCGGTATATTCCCAGCGAACGTACATCAGACGGCCGTTGTTCATCACATTGGGGTGCCAGTTGGCATCCTGGTCGAAGGTTATGCGCCTCATATGGCCGTCCTGCGGATTGTAAAGCACCATATTACCCACTGCATCACTACCGCTTACGCAGGGAACGCCATGATAACCGATATTTGTTACGGCAACCACCTTGTTGTTGGGGAGATAGGCCGCATCGAAAAACTCAAGGTCTTCCTCAGGCGATTCAATGACCCTCCGGAGCCCTTTTCCATCAATTCCCACTTCATACACCTGCCAGCGGTTGGTTTTATCGGTCATCGAAAACATCAGTCTGCCGGCGTCCCAGTGCAATTTCAAATCGGGAAGCGAAGAACTGCTTTCCGGCTTAAAGATGGTCCGGTATTTTAACTCTCCCCGTAAGCCAGACAATTCGGCAATTTCAGCATCAAAACCAACCCTCGGGGCTGACGACTGGTTCGACCAGTTGTTGGGCTGGGTTCCCATGGCAGAGGTATTTGCCACCCTGGCGTTTGCCCCGATCTTGTAACGGCTTACCAGGATACGGTCGACATCCAGCCCGGGGTGTGACAATAAAATCTCCCTTTTGAGCTGCAAGGCTTTTCTGGCGGAAGCCACGGCAGCCCGGTCATTGGAATAAATACCGCTGAATCCCTGCCTGGCAAGGCCTTTAAGCTCTTCCAGCCTTGATGTTGCCTCAGCCAGGTTGAATGATTTGTCACCCTTCATATCATCAATGGCTGCCATAACAGCCGTTAAATTGAGCCACTCGAGCTGTTCGGACAGCTGCTTGATTTCATTGGCAATAAAAAACAGGTCGAGCAAGCCCGAAACCCTGGCTTTGGCATCGGGTTCCTGCTTCAGGGCCCTTGTCCTGGCTTCAAACCAGGTGGTATTCTTGAAATTTTTTGTAACCGCTGAGATGAATTCCGCCTCAGGAGCACCATCCATGCCAGATAAAAACCTTTTGGGATTTGACCTCAGGTAGGGCATTACTGCACTCATCTCCGCCGGAAACTTTTGTTGCAGCTCCTTTAACTCATTGTCAACCTTTAATGAATCGAAGGGAATCTGACCAATCGCAACCCGTTCCATTACCAGCTTTTTGGTCTCCAATACAGCTTCAGTCCAGTTTGAGACAGTCAGCGATCCTTGAATACTGATAGGTTTTTGAGCCACAGCAGTTTGCAACAAACTCAAAAACAGCCATATGATTGTAATTTTCTTCATCTCATTATAATTGTTAGTTTTTAAACCTGGATACGCTTTTCTCATCCTGAACGGGAAAGACACAGGATACTTTCCCAATGCCATTTCCTTCATCCAGATACCATACAAGCTGGTTGTCTTTATCAATCTCAATTAGTGTGGGTTGTTCTGCCTCTTTTCCTTTTGCATGTCCGT
>CAYMXK010000255.1:0-6946 GCA_964393915.1 uncultured Prolixibacteraceae bacterium | reverse complement strand
TGGGTACTGGGAGGAATAATCGCACTCTGCGGCGCTTTGTCATACAGTGAATTGGGAGCAGCCATGCCGAGGGCGGGCGGCGAGTATACCTTCCTTTCCGAAATATTTCATCCTTCGGTAGGCTTTTTATCGGGCTGGGTCTCATTTATTGCCGGCTTTTCTGCTCCCATAGCGGCGTCAGCCATCGGATTCAGTGAATATTTTTACCGGGCATACCCTCAAATAGCCGAATTATCTTTGTTTGCGGGATGGATAACACCCCAGGGCATTAAAAAGATCCTGGCGGTTGGCGTTATCATGTTGTTTACCGGTATACACGCCCGGGGCTTATCGTTTGGGGCAATAATTCAAAATATCCTTACTGTTCTTAAAATCGGTCTCCTGGTTGCTTTGATTATTGCGGGTTTCTGGCTGGGTAAAGGAGACTGGAGCCACTTCTCACAGCACGAACCATTCATTTTCGACCTGGGTGGTTGGAAAACCAGCGGACTGGCATTGCTATGGGTAATGTTTGCCTACAGCGGATGGAACGCGGCCACCTATATCGGTTCAGAGGTAAAGAATCCTGAAAGAAACATCCCGCGTGCACTGATCTTCGGCACCTTGTCGGTGATGGCAATTTACTTCCTGCTGAACCTTTTCTTTGTATATGCCGTGAAACCTGCCGATATGAAAGGAGTGGTTTCAATCGGGGGACTGGCAGTTGGTAATGCTTTTGGCCCACGTGCCGAAACAGTTGTCTCTCTGCTGATATCGTTTGCACTCTTTTCATCTCTCAGTGCTTACCTCATACTTGGCCCAAGGGTTTATTACGCCATGTCACGTGACGGTTACTTTTTTAAATCAATCTCTAAAATCGCGCCCAGATCGAGGGTGCCGGCCAGAGCCATTCTTCTGCAGGGAGGGCTTTCTGTTATTATGGTTGTCTCGGGAACGTTCGATCAGATATTAACCTATATGGGATTTGCCCTGGGGCTGTTTCCGATACTGGCAGTGGCAGGAATATTCCGTTTACGGAAAATGAATCCCACTTACATGAAGATGCCCGGATTTCCGGTCGTACAGATCATTTTCCTGCTGGCGAGTATCGGCATGTTAATGCTTTCATTTTTCGAACGCCCTGTTGAATCGGGCATTGCATTGGGAACAGTCTTGTTAGGCCTTCCGGCGTACTGGTACTTCTGGAAAGTAAGGGATAAATAATTTTGAAGTTCACCTGCTGACTAGAGTTCAGCTGGTGAATAGCTATGAAGTTCACCTGCTGACTTGGGTTCAGCTGGTGAATAGTTTGATACGCTTTACTCATAATTGAGCAGGTGAACTGAAGTCACCAGCTCAACTTGTTAGAAGACCAAATTCTTTTGCTCTTTCCCTATTTACTAATTTTCCTTTTCGCAGACCACAATAATCGGAATAAGATGAAAACTCCCAATCTTCAGCTTTCTTCACTATCCGTGATTTAACAGGATTGTGATGAATATAATTAAAACAAACTTGTGGATATTCTTTTTCAGGGTCTGGAATGTTAATTGTGGCTCCATATTTAGTATTGAACCATGCGGGAGAAACACCCGTAACTTCAGTAAGACATACTGATTTAGTACGATGCTGGAATAGACTTCCGGTAATTTTTTCCTGTTTCTGAATTGCCCGGGTATAAGAACGAAGCATAATTGAAACAGAATCATTCAACGTTCTCATTTTGATGAGTTGGTGACTCTTCATCACCTGTTCACTTATTTCAATCTCAACACAGTTTACAAAAATCATAAAGTGAAAATGATTTGGCATAAGGCACCACGCCAAGATATCGGCAAACGGAGTTATATAAGTTTTGGCCTTTTGAAGGAAAAACATATAGTTTTCGCGGTTGAAAAATAGAGTTTGTGAATTATTTCCACGATTGTAGAGATGATAAATGTTGTTTGGTTCGAATTGCATATTGGTTGAGTAAAAATTTGGTATAAAAATAATTTTTTTTGTTATTTCTGGTATCTTAATTTATTGAGTTCACCTGCTGACTTAGGTTCAGCTGGTGAATTGCCTCTTTAAAACTTATTGAGCAGGTGACTTGAAGTCACCAGCTCAACCTGGAAGTGTTCACCTGCTGACTTAGGTTCAGCTGGTGAATTGCCTCTTTAAAACTTATTGAGCAGGTGACTTGAAGTCACCAGCTCAACCTGTAAGTCACCAGCTGAACCTGGATTCATTTTTTTTATAACAACACCTAATATTCTGGAATTTTCTCCCCAATTTCACCACCTTAATTTTTATCAGCCAGAAACCAAAAATAACCTGATTATGAGTGGATTTTTCGGAAGTGTCGGGAAAGAGAATTGCGTTTATGATGTTTTCTACGGAACCGACTATCATTCCCACCTGGGAACAAAACGTGCAGGATTGGCCTATTACAATGCCCGAAATGGTTTTCAGCGGGCCATTCACAGTATCGAGAATGACTACTTCCGAAGCAAATTCGCGGAAGATATTAAAACCTTCGGAGCCAATATGGGCATCGGAGTAATCAGTGATACAGAAGCCCAACCTATCATTGTGAATTCTCACCTCGGGAAATTTGCCATTTCTACAGTAACCAAAATCAACAATATTGATGAACTGGAAGAGCGGCAATTGAAAAAGCGTCAGCACTTTGCCGAAACCAGCCAGGGCGGCCCCAATCCATCAGAGCTGGTAGCCATGATGATCTGTGAGTCCGACGATCTGGTAGCAGGAATCGAAAATGCATTTAACCTTATTAAAGGATCCTGCTCATTATTATTGCTCACTGAAAACGGAATTATTGCCGCACGTGATAAACTGGGGCGTACACCCATCGCCTTGGGAAAGAAAGAAAACGCCTGGGCTGTAGCTACCGAATCGTGTGCATTTTTCAACCTCGGATTTGAAACCGTCAGGGATGTGGGGCCGGGAGAGATAGTGCTGCTGACAGCCGAAGGAGTGGAAGTTCTCCGCAAACCCAATGAAAAGATGCAGATTTGTGCTTTCCTGTGGGTATATTACGGTTATCCGCCGTCGTTCTATGAAGGCATCAATGTGGAATCCTGCCGCTATAGATGTGGAGCAGCTTTGGCCCGCCGCAATCATGTAAAAGCTGATTTTGTTTCCGGCATTCCCGATTCGGGCATCGCACATGCTGTTGGATACAGCAACGAAAGCAGGATTCCTTATATGCGCCCTTACGCCAAATATACGCCCACATGGCCGCGCAGTTTCATGCCTCAGAACCAGGAGATGCGTGATCTGGTAGCGAAAATGAAATTGATTCCCAACCATTCCCTGGTTGGTGGAAAATCGGGTGTTTTCCTGGATGATTCCATTGTAAGGGGTACTCAACTTATTGGTAACACGCATGACCTTTACGAAGCAGGCATCAATGAAATACATATGCGCATTGCCTGCCCACCCCTTCTCTACTCCTGCGAATTCCTTAATTTCTCGAGGTCAAAAAATGTAGCGGAACTGGCCACCAGGAAGGCCATCAGGGAACTCGAAGGAGAAACAATTGAAGATGTTACCTTGTACAGCAATCCCGAAACCAAAGAGTATGCTGCCATGGTGGATGTGATCCGTAAAAAGCTGAACCTTTCCACACTTATTTTCCAGCGGCTCGACGACCTGGTGGAAGCCATCGGATTGCCCAAGGAAAAATTGTGCACGCATTGCTGGGATAATAGCAGCTATTCATGAGATAGGAACCATTCACCTTCCCCAGTTCTCCCGGTCGAGGCTGCGGTAATGTATCGCTTCCGACAGGTGGTAACTTTCCACCGCTTCGCTGCCATCCAGATCGGCAATGGTTCTGGAAACCTTCAGGATACGATCATATGCCCGGGCCGACAGACCCAGTTTCTCCATGGCATTTTTTATAAGCTCACGGCCTGGAGCATCCAGTTCCACATGCCTGCGGATCATGGCTGAACTCATCTGTGCATTCGAATAAACACCCTGTTCCTCCTTAAAGCGCTCCTCCTGTATCTGCCTCGCCTTAATTACCCTGTCCCTGATATGGACGCTCTTCTCAGAAGATTCCTTATCGTCGAGTTTTTTAAATGGAACAGGCACCACTTCAAGGTGGATATCAATGCGGTCGAGCAGGGGGCCCGAGATGCGGTTGAGATATTTCTGGACCAGGCCAGGCTGACAAACGCAATCCTTTGCCGGGTGGTTGTAATATCCGCATGGACAGGGGTTCATGGAGGCGACCAGCATAAATGAAGCAGGGTACTCCACACTGAATTTCGCCCTTGACACGGTTATGCGCCTGTCTTCCAGCGGCTGCCTCATTACCTCCAGGACAGTTCGCTTAAATTCGGGCAATTCATCCAAAAACAATACCCCATTGTGAGACAAGCTGATTTCGCCGGGCTGGGGAAATTTTCCGCCCCCGACGAGTGCAACATCCGAGATTGTGTGATGAGGACTTCGGAACGGACGCTGTGTCATCAGCGATGTTTCCTGGTCAATTTTTCCGGCAACCGAATGTATCTTGGTGGTTTCGAGGGCCTCCCTGAGGGTAAAAGGAGGCAGGATTGTAGGTATCCGCTTGGCCAGCATGGTCTTGCCAGACCCGGGCGGGCCTATAAGAATTATATTATGTGAACCAGCCGCGGCAATTTCAAGGGCACGCTTAACGTTCTCCTGGCCTTTGACGTCAGAGAAATCGATATCTGAATGACTTGAACAGGATAGAAAGTCGGAACGGGCATCAACCAATGTTGGCTGAAGCTCAATCTCACCGTTAAGGAATGATATCACCTCTTTCAGGTTCTCAACACCGTAGATTTTAAGCTTGTCAACCACGGCCGCCTCACGGGCGTTCTGCCGGGGCAGGATAAAACCCCCGAATCCCTCCTTCCGGGCATTAATTGCTATGGGCAAAACACCCTTGACCGGCTGAAGCGACCCGTCAAGTGACAGTTCACCCATCATCAGGTACTTGTCGAGGTTGTCGGCCCTGATCTGTCCGGAGGCTGCCAGGATAGCAATAGCCAACGGAAGGTCGTAGGACGCACCTTCCTTGCGTATATCGGCTGGGGCCATATTTATCACTATCTTTTGCTTAGGCCATTTTAAACCGATTAACCGCAAAGCTGATTCGATGCGTTGCTGGCTCTCCTTCACTGCATTGTCGGCCAATCCAACAAGTAAAAACTTAATCCCTTTGGTTACATCGGCCTCAACTGTGATGGTAACAGCATTGATACCATGTACTGCGCTTGCATAGGTTTTTGTGAACATGTTTGAGGGTTATGATAATTAGGGTTTAAAAGTAAACAAGAATAGGAAAAAAACCAGCATCTTAACAATAAATATTTGTTCGGGAAGTGAAATTTCTTTCCGAGTTCCTGCCATTACAATCATCAAAAAAATTGATGTTCTCAGATAACATCTCACCTCATGATGGATTTTCCTTAAAAAAAATTTCCAAAGGGTTCAGAAAATACAACCCGGTGTCGATTAAATCATCAGCGATCAGGAAGTTCTTTCAAACGGACTCAAAACACCTTTATTCCCGATTGTTCACGGATATTTCCCAGAATGGTAGTTTATCAGAATGGTAGTTTCCCCAGGTCAAGATTCCCTCCCGACAGAATAATTCCGGTTTTCATCCCCCTGACTTCAATTTTTCCTTCGAGTATGGCAGCCAAAGGAACCGCAGAAGAGGGCTCGATAATTATTTTCATTCGTTCCCAGATCATCCGCATGGCCAGTACGATCGTCTCTTCGGAAACCGTCACAATTTCATCAACTTTATCCATAACAATCCGGAAATTGCGCTTTCCAAGCGATGTCAGCAGGCCATCGGCAATGGTTTTGGGATTTTCTGACGGAATTAGCGTCCTTGATTGAAATGAACGAAAGGCATCATCGGCACCGGCAGGCTCGGCTGCAACAACCCGGCACCCGGGCAGCAGGTGCTTAACCGAAATGGCGGTGCCACTCAATAGCCCCCCACCCCCTACGGGTGCAATAATCTGGTGGAAGCTGCCTGAATCCTCTATCAGCTCTTTGGCTGCCGTCCCTTGTCCGGCAATGACGAAAAAGTTATCGTAGGGATGCACCTCTGTGGCACCGGTTTGCTCAACTACCTGCTGCAAGGTCGATTCGCGCGATGAAAGGGTTGGCTCGCACAAAGTAATTATGCCTCCATAACCTGCAACTGCCGCTATTTTAATCTCAGGGGAGGTACGCGGCATAACAATATAGGCCGGTATACCCCTCATCCTGGCTGCCAGGGCAAGGGCTGCCGCATGGTTTCCCGATGAATGGGTAGCTACCCCCTTGGCGGCATCCTCATCTGACAGAGAGAAAACAGCATTGCTGGCGCCCCTGAACTTAAAAGCACCTACCTTCTGGAAGTTCTCGCACTTGAACCAGAGGTCACCACCGGTAATCTGGTTAATGCTTAGCGAAGTAAGCACAGGTGTGCGGTGAACCATCGGACGCACCAGTTCATGCGCCCTTTTTACATCATCATAATCAGGTACAAATTCCATTTCACAATACTATTTTGTCATTCCTTCACCGAACTTCCGGTTCAGCAATTCATAGTCGGTCCGGTAATAGGACTGCACCGATAAAGCTTTCATCTTTTTCAGACCAACAATATACAGATATACTACAAACACTGCAAACACTATCAAGAGCCACGCGATTCCGGTCATAAGGATAAAGTCATAGATTCCATGCAGCAGCATGGGAACCCATAATGCTTTTAATTTGAGCTCCCATTGCCTTTTACGGTAAAACCGTGCCATTCCAAAATAATAACCCATTGTAATACCAAAGATGGCATGTGCCGGCACAGCTGTAAATGCACGCATAAGACCAGTATTAAAACCACTTTGCAGGACATACATTACATTCTCTACTCCTGCAAATCCAAGCGAAACAAAAGTGGCATATACGATACCATCGTATTTGT
>CAYMXK010000254.1:0-6992 GCA_964393915.1 uncultured Prolixibacteraceae bacterium | reverse complement strand
TAATGACTATCAATGACAATTGAATGACTTTTATGATATTCAGTCAGCTGAGGTCATTTATTGTCATTTATGGTCATTCTGTAGTCATTTCCCGGCTCAATGGCCTCTCCCCCCGAAAATCGACCTCATATCCCTCCCGGCCATCTGTCACCTTCATGATGCCGTCTTTCACTTTCAGGTAAGGGCTTTCGTATACAGCGCCATTTGTGTAATTCTCCCAATCCTGTTTCTCACCGTTCACAAATGCATTGCAGCGCAATCCTACCGGACGGTATTCCATTCTCAGGAGGTCACCCCCCGGGGTACGGTAGCTCAGTTCAGGGCTCTTGCCCGTTTTTGATAACGCTGGTTTCCCCGCACTGACAATAGCCCTGGTAAATTCCCTGAGGGTCGGATAGGCTGATTTTTCAGCGGTTTCGACTATATATCCGGAGACGGTACCCGGGAAGACCAGCAGGCTGTAATCTCTGAAAAACTTCTGCGCCTCAGTTGTTGGCTTTGAAAGGTAACCTGACGGCGGGGCGAGTACGAAAGCTCCGCCCTCAAGGGGTATTACCGCGATATACATCTCCCCTGCCTCAAAATAAAAAACACCATCAATAAGTTTTGGTACCAGGTGGCGGGGATAATAGAACCAGGATGAAGCCGATCCTTTGCTTTCCGACCAGAAACGTTCAATCTCTGAAGGGGAATCGCCGGCAGGTTTTCCTACGGGATGCAGATGGGCTGCAGCATATTTGTTTCGATTTTTAATTTCATAATTTCCGCCCTGCTCACTTTCAGGCAGCAACCACAGGTTCTCCCTTACAGCCTTTGAGTAGTTCGGCGCCAACAGGGAATCTGAAAGATCTTCAGAATGGGTTGGGGCAGTGAGCAGCATCAGGGTTCCCTTACTCTGAAATGTCTGTGTATAAGGACTGTGCCCTGAGGTGCTCCCCCGCATGGGATGCCCGCCGCTGAAGCACAAGGGGCCGTCGGTTCCCCTGCTCACCAGCGACCAGACCATCTGCTGGTTGGGATTGTCAACTATGGTCATCTGGGTGTTGCCCATCGCGTACGACTCCGAACAAAAGAAATACTCGGCAAAGGCATGCGGATGGTCCATATGATAAAACGGACGGCTCATTTTTGCCTCAAAAGGAACCTCCAGATTCTTGTTCACAATATTGTATATCACCCTGTTGGGACGGTAGGTGGTGGTAACCTGCTGGATGGAGGCTGTTGTGTTTTCCATATCCCTGGAAAGGTTTCCAAAGAACGCCCAAAGCATGGTCTCCATTTCTCCGGGAGCAGAACCGGTCAGGTAGCCCCTTTTCTGCGGACCAGCTATAGCTCCGTCAATTACTTTCAAGCCATAGGTAACAAAGTAAAAGTCAAGCGCAAATTTGGCCAATTGCCGGGTCTCCTCATCGGGAGAGAAATCATAGAGATTGAGAAAACCCTCAATGCTGTGGGGGTAATAGATGTGCGAGTCATACTCCCCGTTCCCGGTTATCAGCAACCGCTTCAGGTAATCCCGGAGCATCTCCATGGTCAGTTTTTCAGCCTCCTTAACGGGATAACCCGAAACTTTTGCCGTATCGGGCAGGAGCTGTGAATAAAGCAATCCGCTGGTCCGCCACATGGTTTTGTGGTTTTCAGTTCCGCCATTGAGGGGGTTGCCTCCCAGCAATTTTCCGGGTTCACCCACCAGGTTGTGGGCTACCGGCAATGGGGCATTTTCACGGTCTCCGTCCGAAGGGCGCCTTGCCTCGGCATACCTGCCAATCCAACCATAAAATTCAGATTTCCAGGCATCTCCCATGAGGTTGCCGGCAAGCGGATAAAACCTTGCCCAGTTCTTGCAGGCAAAGTGGTATTGCTGCCTCATGTTTCCAGGGATACCCAGAAATGCCTTCGCCATCTGGTTGTCACCGTTCAGGAGCAGTGCAGCGGTTGCCGGCGGAAGATCGTATTTCAGCGGGTCACCGCCAAAAGCGATGATCTCCCCATTGGCATTTCGCGCTTTAGGCCCAAAGTAACCTGTCTCACCCTGTACGTAAGCCCTGCCGGTATAGGTCGAAAAGATGGTTTCCCCTTCCACTGCCAGGGTCCTGACTGGCAGACCGGTATCCGGGCATTTCGACAAGGCTTTGATGCGCTCACCAAATCCTTTGGCTGCAATTCGCTCCAGCATGGGCTGCATACGCAATTGAAACCCCTCTTCACCAGGAAAGGAAGAGACTTCCCAGGGTGACTGCCCCGCAAGGTAAAGAGAGATAAAAACGGAAATTAGAGAAATAGAGAGTCGTTTCATAAAACCGGTTTTGGTTTATTTTTCACATCTGATCCACCTGCCGCTCCAACCCTCGAGGGTGACATCACCAGGATTCACCATCTCTCCGGTGATGGCATCGGTAAACTTTTTATAATCAAACCAGGTAAATTTAAGGGATGTTTGCTTTGCTTCCTCATCATTGATGAAAAAATAGTGGTCGGCTTTTGGCGAGGCAATCCGGTAAACTATGGCGTTGCTGCATGAATAAGGCAAAGTGAGGTCCTGGAGAATATGGCGCAGGGTCCAGTTTTCCATAAAATCGTTGCCCTGGTTTTTCATCGAGAAGGAGGCATCGGGTGACAGCAAAATAGCCATGCCTTGTCCCAGCTTATGCAGAGTTACAGCCGGTTCTCCGGTTTGAAACTGCTCAACCACCTGTGCTTTAGTAGATTGAATCTCCGTCAGAAAACCAGTGAGCCGGTGTCCGTCAAGAAAACGGGGAACGTTGTTGGAATACTGGAAATCGGCCAGAGATGCACCAAAAAGACGCTCAAAATCACTGCCACTGCCGGTATTCAGCACTTTGCCACGCTCATCCCACCATCCTCCCGGCGCATCCAGCACCAGGCGGCCACCCTGCCTGACATACGATTCGAGAACAGGAAAGAGATCCTTATTGATGGCAGCCTGAGCCGGCATGTAAATAACCTTGTACCGGGGACCCAGTCCGGCCTTCAGGTCTGATGGCGTAACATGCTCCCAGGGAACATTCGCATTGATAAGTGCCCTGCTGATACCAATGCGGGCCTGAACGGGATAATGCTTGAAATGTGTGCGTCCGGGCCCGGAAACGGCTGCCCAGATGGCTTCATTGTCCCAGTTTACAAAAACGCCTACGTAAGGCTCCTTGTGGGCTTGCCAAAGCTCATCCCTGTACCTGTCGGCAGCTTTGGCAATCTGGCCGGCCTTTATGGCCCGCTCCGAAGGCTCGTTCTGCCTGTTCAGAAGGGCATATTCGCCCGACTCCCACCCTGCCCGGCGGTAATTCCATGCCCATAACCCGACTCCTTTAAATCCTCCGGCGAGGTAAGACAGCAGCAGTTGTGTCATGGTACCGGCATTAACCGTATAGCCCGGGGTACCTTCCTGTCCTTTGCGGTCCCAGCCCTTGCCTCCGCTGAATTGCTGAGGGCCACCGGTGCTTTCCCACGTCGCCGCCCAGCCTCCTTTAAACCAGTCTGTTGCAATGGATGACTGCATATAGATGCAGCGGGCTACTTCATAATCGGTTTCTTCGAAATGCCATGCCAGGTGTATCGAAGGGTAGAATGAACCGCGATCTTTCATCAGTTCTGCAATTCCCTCCATATCGGTACCCCTTGAAGCAAACGGAAGGAACAGCCCCATTTCCCCACCGGCCCTAACCGGCTGTTCGGGGTGGGTGGGCACGACGGTCTGCCGCAGGTATTCAATGTTCATATCGGCCTTGTACCTCAAAATATCATGTGCCTGTCCGTATTCACGGCCGGCAGATGGGATGATTTCATCCGTGCCGGGGATCGATTTTACCAAAGGGTCGTTCTCGAAATCTTTCCAGGTTTGATAGGGATGTGCAGTAATTCCTACTTCGTACTGGTTCCACGCATTTGCAAGTTCACTGATGGTGTTGTATTGCTTCCTCACCCAGGCCTTAAATGGCTGCACATCGGCAGGCCGCAGGTAGGCATCGGCCTCATGAAAATAAATTTTCCCCTGGTATTCCACGTTCTTTGTTTTCCAGGCATCGAGATGACTGAAAAGTACGCTCTTCTGGTGAGCAAGCATCCGGGCGTCCCTGCGTACCTCCTCAATGGGTGTATTTACCGGAATATCCAGTTTTTCAAGCAGCTCCTGCGTTATGGGTTCCCAGCCACCCTCACCATACCAGAATGGGATAATGTCTTCTTCCAGGGCAATCCTGAGCACTTCTTTTTCAGGCCACTCAGGCGTTCCCATTGTTTGCTTCAGGTTGGTAAACCCCAGCTCTTTCATCATCCTGAAGTGGTGCCGCATATCCTGCTCGGTACATCCGGCCCAGGGCAGAAAGACCACCCCGAAGGGCATGGGAGCAATCTGTTTCAGCTTTTGCTGCATCGGGGAATCGTGCAGACTGTCATAAAGTCCGTGCAGGAACTCATCGTTCTTCTGGCCATTTGAAATTAATATTACCAGGGTCATGCATATTGTCAGGAAATATCTCATATCGTACAGTTTTGGTTTAATAAATCTCTTATTCAGTTTGTAGTATAGCTAATTGCCGTAATCCCGGTATTTCACGAAGTTCATACATATCACTTTATTAAGCGGGCTGCCGCATTTGACTCTTTTGGCGGCTGCCAGCCGGCTGCTTTACCCGGCATCAATAAGTCAGGTTCCAAAAGTTCATTTCGCAAAAATGGAGAGCTAAAGCTAAGTATTGGTATGTAACACGATCCTGCCATTCAGCACAGTAACAATCTGTTTACCAACATAAATGCTGTTTTTTCTTACTTTTACCAATGGCTCTTTACCCTGAGTCAGGAATTTGAAGGTAACCACAACATCTCCAAGTGTAACTTTTCTACCCTCAGCCTCACCGGTAGTGATCAGCATGGCATCTGCGCCGGAAGCCCCGGTAAAGTCCACAGTGATGGTGGTTCCGTCAGCAAAGGTCATCGTGCTGGTTTTTCCTTTTTCTGATGTATCCCAGAATTTTACTTCACCGGGAATTTTACCCCACGAAAATTTTCTGCCATAGGCTGTAATCTGAAGAGAGGAGTCGGCCTGTGCGCCCATGTACCCTTTGGCAGGTTTTGTAAGTACTGACATTACGATATCATTTTCATCCTGCCAGCGGTTACGCCAGGCATAAAATCCGAAGGTACTGTCTCTGTAGCAATGGGGAAGAACCTCACCGGGATTTCGTTCTTCGAGGTGTACAGGCCAGTTTACAAATGCACCTAATGCCTGATGTGGGTAAACACCAGCGTCATACGGGATGCCTGCCTTGATGTCGTGGGGCAATAACATATGGTTGTAGTACCATTTTATTGCCTGCTTTTGCTCATTGGTGACAACTCCCAGGCCGGTGCCCACGTATCCGGCGCCCGACAGCTTCCTGTCCCACACGTTGTGGGGATAAGCGCCCCTAATGGGCCAGATATCGGGTTTTCCATCGCGGACAACCGTCAGGTAAAACCATTTGAGCGCTGTCATTATCACGTTGGGCCGCCCACTGTTAATAAAATCCATTCCCATAGCGTTCTTCCAGGCTTGTATGGCAGTGAGGTAAACGATATGCGACGCCATTGACCCGGTCCCATCGCCTTCAGCAAAGAAGCCGCCATCCCCGAATCCTTCCGTTACATTACGGATCATGCTTAGTTCGCTGATTTTCAGCAGACTGTCAATCCGTTGCTGGTTAACCCAAGGCTCGCCTGAAACTGCCATCAGAGCGAGGGCAGCTCCACCTACCTGCATTCCGAAATGGTTGCTGAAAGGGGGCATTGTACCGCTTACCAGTGTTTCAAGTTTTACATGGCCTCTCGCATCGCGCTTTTCGATTCCGGCATCATAATTCTCAATTGCTTTCCCGAACTTCTCCCTGGTTGGCTCATCCCAACCGTCGTAGCACAAGTCGTAGCCAACGGCATACCAGCCAAGGACCGGTCCGGCCCGCAGAGCTCCACCCGGCGCTACCCAACTGTACCTGTCGTCGCGGTCACGCTGCCCCTCCATTGCCAGTTCAAAACTGCGCCGGCCGAGGTCTGCATATTTCCTGTCGCCTGTGAGCTGATACAACAACCCATAACCAGCCACATGGCCAAAAGTGTACACGCCGGCTGTATCAATTACAAGGCTCTGATTATTCCCCAGTGTATATGCGCCTGTTGCAGGATTGAAGAGAGTTGCCATTTGATCACCATGGCCACCATCGAGAAGGTAACGCAGGCGTTTTATGATAGCCTGCCCTTCGGGAGTTTTTGCTTTCTCACGAAGAGCGGGTATATCGCTCTTTCTGAAGAGTAACCTTGGATGTTCATTCGCTCTTACCTGTTGATAATCTTTAACCGGTACCCACCAGGGAAGAATATGATTTTCATATTCAGAAACCTGACCTGCTGCATGCAGAGAGATCAGTATCGCTATCAAAATTATACAACAGTGTTTCATAATATCGGGAAAAATATTAACCTGAATGACCGGTTTCGGTAATCCATTGCAGTGTTTTTACGGAAAACCCACACAATAGTATTCAGTAATTGCAGAATATTCGCGTGGGTATATATTGAGCGGCGGTAAATGCGCTGAATTCAGTTCCAATGGGTGAGCCAGGATTGTAAAAAACACTGTAAGCCCGGCAAATGTCGGGCTTACAGTGTTTAAATTATGCTATTTTGTCAGATTGACCTGGAATCTGACAGAGTTTTGAGATGCATTATTGTACAATACCCATGAGAGTTCCATCTCGTTTGCTGACTTTCCGGAAACTGTATAAGTGGTATAGGGTTCTGCATTGGGGTTGGCGAAACCGGAATGTATGGTGGTTGTTCTCTCCCATACGTTGAGATACACCACACTCCCGGTGTAATCGCTGCCCGAAGTCCCGGCCAGTGAATAATACCCCGATTTTACTACCGGAGTTTGTGCCACCCCGTTTTTTGTCAGCGTGGAGGTTATTTTCACGGAGTCTTCGACCATACCCCCCGTAGCCCTG
>CAYMXK010000253.1:4922-7029 GCA_964393915.1 uncultured Prolixibacteraceae bacterium | reverse complement strand
TGAACGAACTGGAGTACACCGGAGATTTAAAGCTCGGGCACAATGTCAAAATCGGGTACTTCGCCCAAAACCAGGCTCAGTTGCTGAACGAAAGCCGCACGGTACTCGAAACCATCGACCATATAGCTGTTGGAGATATACGCACCAGAATCCGCGATATATTGGGAGCTATTCTCTTTTCAGGAGAGGACGTCGACAAAAAAGTAAGTGTCCTCTCAGGGGGGGAACGAACCCGCCTGGCAATGATCAGACTGCTGCTCGAACCGGTTAACTTCCTGGTGCTTGACGAACCCACCAACCACCTCGACATGCGCTCCAAAGACATCCTCAAACGGGCGCTGATCGATTTCGACGGAACCATCCTGATGGTATCCCACGACAGGGAATTCCTCGACGGTCTCGCTACCTGCGTTTATGAATTCCGCAACCAAAAGATCGTTCAGCATCTCGGCGGAATTTACGATTTCCTGCAAAAGAAAAAGCTGGATTCACTTAAGGAGCTGGAAGTCAGGCAGACCATCAGAAACAACGGACAAGGAAAAAACAATGTCAGCCAGGTTAAAATTGATGCTGTGCCGGACATCTCTTTTGATGAAAGAAAAAATATTAACAAAATTTTAACCCGGCTCGAAAAAAACGTTGAAGCTACAGAGGCAAAAATAAGCCGGTTGGAGAAAACCATCGCTGAAATGGACGCCATGCTTGCCAACCCGGCAAGAATAACGAAGGACGATTTTTTCGAAAAATACGAACAAGTCAAACGGGAATTGGCTGAAACCCTGCGTGAATGGGAAAAACAGCATGAAGAACTCGAAGAATGGAATACAAAAAAAACCTGGTGATGAGAGAAGAAAATTCAGTAAAAGAAGATTTTGTTTTTGGGACAAGGGCAGTAATTGAAGCTGTCCGTGCCGGAAAAAGTATTGATAAAATATTGATTAAGAACGGACTGAACAACGAGTTGTTTGGCGAACTCTATCACCTGATCAAGGAGTTGAAATTGCCCTTTCAGTATGTGCCGCTCGAAAAAATCAACCGCATTACCCGCAAAAATCACCAGGGTGTAGTTGCACTGATCTCATCCATCGATTTTTACAGGATTGAGGACATCTTGCCAACGGTGTTTGAAAAAGGAGAAGATCCACTGCTGCTAATCCTTGACCAGGTGACCGATGTCCGGAATTTTGGTGCCATTGTGCGTTCTGCAGAATGTGCTGGCGTACATGCCATTGTTATCCCTGATAAAGGGGCTGCCCGGATTGGCGCCGATGCGATAAAAACCTCGGCCGGCGCATTGAACATCCTTCCTGTGTGCCGTTCGGCCAACCTGACGGCTACGGTTGAATTTCTTAAAAACTCAGGGATCAAAATCGTGGCAGCTACCGAAAAGGCGAAGGATTATTACACTGACCTGCAACTGAGCGGGCCTCTGGGTGTTATCATGGGAGCCGAAGATGAAGGAATTTCCCCCGCATTGCTCAGGGCAGCCGACGAACTGGCCAGAATCCCCATACATGGCTCCATCCAATCACTGAATGTATCGGTGGCAGCCTCCCTGTTTGTTTATGAGGCTGTAAGGCAACGCGCGCAGGTTCACGAATAAATTGGCAGCGTGCGCCTGAATGTCTCTTCAAGCGAGATAAAAGTCTCGGTACTGGAGACTCCCGTTATCTTTTGAATATGTTCACTGAGAATACTTTTCAGGTGTTCATTGTCTTTGGCATACACCTTTATAAAGATGGCGTATTGCCCCGTGGTGTAATGACATTCCACAATCTCGGGTATTTCCATTAACATCGAAACCACATCGGCATAAATCCCCCCCTTCTCCAGGAAAATACCAATATAGGTGCAAGTCCGGTAATCTACCTTCTTTGGATTTACATAGTAGCCTGAACCGGTAATAACCTGTAAATCAATCATCCGATTTACGCGTTGATGCACAGCAGCCCTCGAAATCCCCACTTCACTTGCTACATCCTTAAATGGTATTCTGGCATTCCGGCTGATGATGTCGAGAATTTTCAGATCTACATCATCAAGATTGTTTCTTAATGTCATATTTTATTACAATTTCCCACCAAATGTATACAAAATGACAACAAAT